>JALVUB010000203.1 GCA_027023915.1 Sedimenticola sp. | reverse complement strand
CCGCTCGCGGAACTTCTCCCGCGTGGCCGAACTCACCGGCGGCGCGGCCTCCTCTTCCCAGGCGCCGGCGCTGCGCGGCGGTGGCAGCAGGATGTCCAGGATGCGCTCCTCGGCGGCTTCTGTGGCCACGTCCCGCACCTTGGCCAGCTCCTGCTCGCGCACCATGCTCACCGCGGCGTCGGCCAGGTCGCGAATGATGGAATCCACCTCGCGTCCCACGTAGCCCACCTCGGTGAACTTGGTGGCCTCCACCTTGATGAAGGGGGCGTTGGCCAAGCGTGCCAGGCGGCGGGCGATCTCGGTCTTGCCCACGCCGGTGGGGCCGATCATGAGGATGTTCTTGGGGGTGATCTCGTTGCGCAGCTCGGGGTCCACCTGCGTCCGGCGCCAGCGGTTGCGCAGGGCGATGGCCACCGCGCGCTTGGCCTGGTCCTGGCCGACGATGTGCTTGTCCAGCTCGCGGACGATCTCCTGGGGGGTGATCTCGGACATCAGTGGCACTCCAGCTCTTCGATGGTGCGGTTGTGGTTGGTGTAGACGCAGATGTCGGCGGCGATGGCCAGCCCCTTCTCCACGATCTCGCGGGCGGAGAGGTCGGTGTTATGGAGCAGCGCGGTGGCCGCCGCCTGGGCGTAGGGGCCGCCCGAGCCGATGGCCATGAGGTCGTGCTCGGGCTCCACCACGTCGCCGTTGCCGGTGAGGATCAGCGAGGCCTCGCGGTCGGCCACGCACAGCAGCGCCTCCAGGCGGCGCAGCATGCGGTCGGTGCGCCAGTCCTTGGCCAGCTCCACCGCGGCGCGCACCAGGTGGCCCGAGTGTTTCTCCAGCTTGCCCTCGAAGCGCTCGAAGAGGGTGAAGGCGTCGGCGGTGGCGCCGGCGAAACCGGCCAGCACCTGCCCCTTGTAGAGGCGCCGCACCTTGCGCGCGTTGCCCTTCATCACGGTGTTGCCCATGGAGACCTGGCCGTCGCCGCCGATGACCACGCGACCGCCACGGCGCACCGACAGAATGGTGGTGCCCTTGAACTGTTCCACTGGTTTTTCCGGAAAAAATGACAGACGGAGAATTTTAAGGCAAACCCCGCCAAAAACCACCTGGCTACTTCTTTTTTCGTCGTGCTCTTGGGTGAGTTTTGTCATAGACCCGCGCCAGGTGTTGGAAATCGAGATGGGTATAGACCTGGGTGGTGGCGATATCGGCATGGCCGAGAAGCTCCTGTACCGCGCGCAGGTCGCCGGAAGACTCGAGCAGGTGGCTGGCGAAGGAGTGGCGCATCAGGTGGGGGTGTAGATGGGCCGGCAGGCCGTGGTGTCGGGCATAGCGCTCCAGCCGTTGTTGAACCGCGCGCCGGCTGATGCGGTCCCCCCGTTGGCTGACAAAAAGAGCCTCTTCTTCCCCTTTTGCCAATTTTGCACGGATCGACAGCCAGCGCTCCAGGGCTTCCAGCGCCTTGCGGCCCACCGGCAGGCGGCGGGTTTTGGCGCCCTTGCCGGTGACTTCCACCATGGCGTCCTGGCGGTCGATGTCGTGGAGATTGAGAGAGACCAGCTCGGCCAGCCGCAGGCCGCAGGAGTAGAGCAATTCCAGCATGGCGTGGTCGCGGATTTCGAGGGGTGAGGTAGGCGGCTGGTCCAGCAGTTGCTGGAGCTGGTCCACGTCCAGGGTGTCGGGGAGCTTGCGGCGCATTTTGGGCGCGCGCACGCCTTGGGTAGGATCAGTGTCTGTTATGCCCTCCCGCCTGAGATATCGGTAGAAGGCGCGCAGGGCCGACAGTCGCCGCTGGAGACTGGCGCCGGTGAGGCCGCGTTGGTGCTCGTCGGCAAGGTACTGGCGGATCTGTGCCTCTTTTATCCGGCTCCAGGGCAGATCGTGGTTTTGTTGCTTCCAGCGGAGAAAATATTCCAGGTCGCGCCGGTAATTCTCCAGCGTGCGGGGGGAGAGGCGCCTTTCGTGGGCGAGGTGGTCGAGGAAACCCAGAAGGTGGGGGTCCGCTGTCATCCCTTGCGGTTGCTCACCGCCTGCAGGGTGAGGCTGACCAGTTCGCCCAGCCGCACCAGAAAATCCACTCCCTTGCCCGCATGGAAGCGGTTGCGGTCGCGGCTGCCGATGGCCAGCACCCCCGAAAGCTCGCTGGTGCGGATGGGTACCAGGGCGGCGGAGCCGTTGTCGCCGGCCTGATCGCCGAACAGCACTCTGAGTTTTTCTCCGTTCAGGGGGCCGCAGGTGGGGCGGTCGGTGCGCATGAATTTGTGGAAGATGGCCATGCCCGCCTCGCTCACCTGGGCTTCTTCCAGGTCTTCCTGGGAGAAGAGCTTGAGTTCCACGGCGTCGGCGTTGAAGCGGTCGCGCAGCTCGTCCTGAAGGGTCATGAGTACCTCTTCCGCCGATGTGGCTTCGATGAGGTTGAGGGTGAGGTGGTGAAGACGCTGGTTGAGCTGCTCGTTCTCACGCGCCACCGAAATCAGATCCTGGAGCTGCTTCTGGTGACGGGACGCCTTGTCCTGCAACATGCGGATCTTGTGTTCCAGCAGGGAAACCGCCTCCCCGGTTGGGTGGGGCACCTCGATATCGTTGAGCACGTCTTCATGACGCAGAAAAAAGTCGGGATGTTCGAGCAGGTAGTGAGCGACCCTGGCTTCAAAATCGCGGTCGATTTCGCTGCTCATAATTCGATTTCCCCTTCATAGACGAGATTGGCGGGTCCCGCCATCCAAACAGGCTCCGAGCCACCCTTCCAGCTTACCACAAGGTCTCCGCCCTTGAGATGCACCTTGACCTGCTCGTCCAGCAGGCCCCGCAGCCTACCGGCGACCACGGCGGCGCAGGCACCGGTGCCGCAGGCGAGGGTTTCTCCCACGCCCCTTTCCCACACCCGCAGGTCGATTTCACCACGATTGCGAACAGCCAGGAAGCCGACATTGGTTCTTTCGGGAAAACGTTCATGGTTCTCGATGAGCGGGCCGATGGTCTCGACCGGCGCGAGTGAGATTTTGTCCACCATGATGACCGCGTGGGGATTGCCCATGGAGACCACGCTCACTGGAATCAGCTGTTTTTCAACCTGCAAACTGTAACTGGTGTCGGTGCGGGTGGCGCGAAACGGGATTCTTTCGGGTTCCAGCACGGGTGGTCCCATGTTGACGATCACCTGGTCGTCTTTCATGTAGAGGCGGATGGGGCCGGCGGCGGTGCCCACATCGATCACATCCTTGTCGGTGAGCTTCTTTTCGCGCACGAAGCGGGCAAAACAGCGAGCGCCGTTGCCGCACTGTGGCACCTCGCCGCCGTCGGCGTTGAAGATGCGGTAGTAAAACTGAGTATGCTCGTCTCGGGGAGGCTCCACCAGCAGGACCTGGTCGCAGCCGATGCCGAAGTGGCGTCGCGCCATGAAACGGATCTGCTCTTCTGTGAGATCCACCTGCTGGTTGATGGCGTCGATCACCACGAAATCGTTGCCCAGCCCCTCCATTTTTGTGAATTTGAGTTTCATGGCACCAGATGCTCTCCCCGCCACAAGGCTTCGATGCTTTCCCGCTCGCGCACCAGATGGGCTTGGTCACCATCCACCATCACCTCGGCCGGGCGCGGGCGGCTGTTGTAATTGGAGGCCATGGTAAAACCATAGGCGCCGGCGGAACGAATTGCCAGCAGATCTCCAGGCGCCAGGCGCAGCAGCCGCTCCTTGCCGAGAAAATCGCCGGTTTCGCACACCGGCCCCACCAGATCGTAAAGAGCTTCCTCGCCTTCACCGTTTTCATCCACCGGGACGATCTCCTGCCAGCTTCCGTAGAGCGCCGGGCGCAGCAGATCGTTCATGGCGGCGTCCACAATGGCGAAGTTTTTTGCTTTGGTGGGTTTGAGATACTCCACCCGGGTGAGCAACACGCCGGCGTTGGCGGCGATGGCCCGGCCTGGTTCCACAAGCACTTCCAGACCGTTGTCTCCCAGTCGCTGGCAAAGTGCCCGGGCGTATTCCGCGGGCGAGGGGGGGGACTCGTCACTGTAGGGCACCCCGAGGCCTCCTCCCAGATCGAGATGGTCGAGCTGAATGCCCTCTTCGGCAAGTTTCTCCACCAGTGCCAGCACCCGCTCCAGGGCATCGAGAAAAGGCGAAAGCTCTGTAAGCTGAGAGCCGATGTGGCAGTCCACTCCGGAAACCCGCAGCCCGCCCAGCGCCATGGCTTTGCGGTAGAGCCGCATGGCTTCTTCCATGGGAACGCCGAATTTGTTCTCTTTCAGCCCGGTGGAGATGTAGGGGTGGGTGCGGGCATCCACGTCGGGATTGACGCGCAAGGCCATGGGCGCTTCGATGCCGTGCGCCCTGGCGATTTCGGAAAGGCGTTCAAGCTCCGCCTCGGATTCCACATTGAAACAGCGGATGCCAAGCTCCAGCGCCCGCTCCATTTCGTCCACCCGCTTGCCCACCCCGGAAAATACCGTGCGGTTGGGGTGCCCACCGGCTTTTATCACCCGCTCCAGCTCTCCCACGGAGACGATATCGAATCCTGATCCCAACCGCGCCAACAGATCCAGCACCGCCAGGTTGGAATTGGCCTTGACCGCGTAGCAGACCAGATGGGGGTGGTCGCCGAACGCATCGTCAAAAGCGTGCCAGTGACGTTCCAGCGTCGCTCGGGAATAGACATAGCAGGGTGTTCCCCAGCGGCGGGCGATTTCTTCCAAGGGCACCTCTTCGGCATGCAGACGCCCTTGCTGGTACTGGAAATGGTCCATCTCTATTGTTGCTGTTGTTGTGGTGGTGGAAGATAGAGTGGCCCTTTGTGGCCGCAGCCCGTCAGCAGGGGCAGGGTGACGAGGAGAAAAATCAGGAAAGGGCGCATGGTTACGGCTGGTCCCAGGCAGTGAAAGCCCATAGTATAACCAATCCTTTTTCTCCTCCATGGAATCTTGGCATTGCTGATACTCACGCCTGAAACAGAGACGCGAAGCGCGGTCATCTGGCTCCACGGCCTGGGTGCCGATGGCGGTGACTTTCTACCCCTGGCCCGGGAGCTGGAGCTGGCGGAAACGCTGGGCGTATGCTTCCTTTTCCCCAACGCGCCCCAGATGCCGGTGACGATGAATGGCGGGATGGTGATGCCGGCTTGGTACGACATCTATTCGCTCGAGCCGGGCGCCCCCATAGATGACGCGGGCATCCTGGCTTCGGCGCGCCGGATACTGGCGCTGGTGGACAATCTGAAAAAAGGTGGCCTCGAGAGCGAGCGGGTGGTGTTGGCCGGTTTTTCGCAGGGTGGATTGGTGGCGCTGGCGGCGGCGTTGCATGATGATCGCCCTTTGGCGGGTGTCATGGCACTCTCCACCTATCTGCCCGCGCAGTTGGTGCCCGAGCATGCCGTGCCGCGTTCCATTTTTCAGGCCCATGGATCTCATGATCCGGTGGTGCCTTTATCGGTGGGCAAGGCGGCGCGAAACCACCTGTTGAGTTTGGGGCATGAGGTGGAATGGCACAAGTACGCAATGGATCACACGGTCTGTGAAAAAGAAGCCGCGGATATCCGTAACTGGTTGCTGAAGGTTTTGGCGTAAGGCTTTTACTTGTACTCTTCCGCCCGCCGGGCGTCACCTCTCACCTTTTCCTTCGGATAGCGCTGTTCGTTGATTTCTATTTTGCGCCAAGCGGCCCCGACCAGATCAAGATCCAGGCGTTCCGCAAGTCTCACCAGGTAGATGAGAATGTCCGCCATCTCCAGCGCTACCGCATCCCGCTTTTCCTCGGAAAGATTTTGGCTCTGTTCTTCCGTGAGCCATTGAAAGTGCTCCAACAGTTCGCCCACCTCGCCGGCCAGCGCCATGGCCAGGTTCTTGGGCGAGTGGAACTGCTCCCAATCCCGCTCTCTTGCAAATTGCAAAAGTCGCTGGTTGAGCTGTACAAGAGAGTCTTTCATCGGTCTATTTGGAGAAGAGGCGGTTGCCGCTCAGGAACTGCCAGGTGCGGGTGATGTCGAGAATGTCCACTTCCTTGCGGATCTCCTCGGGGAAGGGTGCGAACGGCGCCGCCAGGCGCACGATACGTACCGCGGCGTCATCAAGGATTTTGTGTCCCGAAGAGCGCAACACCCGGATTTCAGACACGCTGCCGTCGGCGCGAACCGCCACATGCAGCAGCAGATCACCGT
>JALVUB010000202.1 GCA_027023915.1 Sedimenticola sp. | reverse complement strand
CGCCAGGTCGCCGGGGAGGAAACCGAGGCGCTCGCCCGCCTCCACCGCCGGCCGCACCAGGATCAGGCGCCGCACCCGGTCGCGCTCCAACGCCTCCACCGCGCTGGCCACCGCCAGGTAGGTCTTTCCGGTGCCGGCCGGACCGACGCCGAAGTTGATGTCGTGGGTCATCACCCGGTGCAGGTACTCGCGCTGGTGGGGGCCGCGGGGACGCACCAGGCCGCGCCTGGTCTTGATCACCACCTCGGGGGTCTCCGGCTCCACCGGCACCAGCAACGCCTCCACCCCCGACTCCTGCAGAAAGAGGTTGACGTCGGCGGGGGTGAGCACCTCCTCGGCGGTGGCCTCGTACATCATCTCCAGCACCCGGGCGCCGGCGTCGATGGCCTCGCGGCTGCCCAGCAGGTGGAAGGCGCTGCCGCGGTTGTTGATCTCGATCCCCAGGCGCCGCTCGAGCTGGCGCAGGTGCTCGTCCATCTGGCCGCAGACGTTGCGCAGCCGCTCGTTGTTTTCCGGCTCTAGAACGAGATCGAGGGAGTGGGGGTGGTCCGCCAGGGAAGTTGCGCTCATATGACCTTCAGGAGTTGACCACGGAGGGAAGCGGCTCGGCCAACTCCCCGCGCAGGGAGTTGGGCAGCGCCTCGGTGATGCGCACGTCGACGAACCGGCCGATGAGCCGCGCCGGGCCGGCGAAGTTCACCACCCGGTTGTTCTCGGTGCGGCCGGCGAGCATGGCCGGATCCTTGCGCGAGGGCCGCTCCACCAGGATGCGCTGGATGGTGCCCACCATCCGCCGGCCGATGCGCTGGGCGTTGGTGTCGATGGCCTGCTGCAGCTCGGCCAGGCGCGCCTTCTTCACCTCCAGGGGCACGTCGTCGGGATAGCCGGCGGCGGGCGTGCCGGGGCGCCGGCTGTAGATGAAGCTGAAGGAGTGGTCGAAGCCGATCTCCTCGATGAGCTGCATGGTGAGGCGGTGGTCGGCCTCGGTCTCGCCGGGAAAACCGACGATGAAATCGGAGGAGATGGAGATGTCTGGCCGCACCTGGCGCAGGCGGCGGATCTTCTGCTTGTACTCGAAGGCGCTGTGGCCCCGCTTCATGGCCATGAGGATGCGGTCGGAGCCCGACTGCACCGGCAGGTGGAGAAAGCTCACCAGCTCCGGCACCTCGCCATAGACCTCGATGAGGCTGTCGGAGAACTCCACCGGGTGGGAGGTGGTGAAGCGGATGCGGTCGATGCCGTCGATGGCCGCCACGTAGCGGATCAGCAGCGCCAGGTCGGCGGTGGTGCCGTCGTGCATGGCGCCGCGGTAAGCGTTGACGTTCTGCCCCAGCAGGTTCACCTCGCGCACCCCCTGATCCGCCAGCGCCACGATCTCGGCGATGACGTCGTCGAAGGGGCGGCTGATCTCGGTGCCGCGGGTGTAGGGCACCACGCAGTAGGTGCAGTACTTTGAGCACCCCTCCATGATGGAAACATAGGCGGTGGGACCCTCGGCGCGCGGCTCGGGCAGGCGGTCGAACTTCTCGATCTCGGGGAAGCTCACGTCCACCACCGGCTCGCCGGTGGCGCGCACCCGCTCCACCATCTCCGGCAGCCGGTGGAGGGTCTGCGGGCCGAAGACCAGGTCCACCCAGGGGGCGCGGCGGCGGATCGCCTCACCCTCCTGGCTGGCCACGCAGCCGCCCACGCCGATGACCAGTTCCGGGCGTTCGGCCTTCCACCCCTTCCAGCGGCCAAGCAGGGAGAAGACCTTCTCCTGGGCCTTCTCGCGGATGGAGCAGGTGTTGAGCAGCAGCACGTCGGCCGCCTCGGGATCGTCGGTGGGCTCCAGCCCGTGGGCGTGGGCGAGCACGTCCGCCATCTTGGCGGAGTCGTACTCGTTCATCTGGCAACCGAAGGTATGGATGTAGAGCTTGCCGGGCATTCGCGCGTGAATGTGGTTGCTGGCCGGAAATTGTAACAATCTTCAACCGATCCGCGCCATGCCCGGGTCCGTTGCTGGAGGAGGGCTCTTATAAGCCGACAAGCGCCGCGCGCACGCCATGACGCCGCACATGCTGAAGCAGCTCGGCAGCCTCCACACCGGCGGGATCATAGTCCACCAACAGCAGGTGTCGCGCACGTTCTGGCACGCAAGCGCAGTAAACACCGTCGATCTGGCCAAGATTATACTCGATCGTGTGGATATCGTGATCGTCCAGCCGTTCGTCGATATGGATCAGGACATCTCCGCAATAGCTACCCATCTCACCCTCCTGTCCGGTTGTATGTGGCTTCTGGTCACTTTCAGAAATAGACCATTACCGCCAGAAAGCAAGTCGATCCGGGGAAGTGG
Organism: Sedimenticola sp.; assembly: GCA_027023915.1. Taxonomy (GTDB): domain Bacteria; phylum Pseudomonadota; class Gammaproteobacteria; order Chromatiales; family Chromatiaceae; genus Thiolapillus. The sequence continues at coordinate 25,695 of JALVUB010000202.1, read as the reverse complement.
TACCCTTCGAACATTCTTCACAAAGGACTTCATCCGGCCGTGGCCCACCGCCCTCGCAAACGCTTTGGACAGAACTTTCTCCACGACCCCGGCATCATCAACCGCATTCTTGGGTCCGTGGCGCCGGGCGCGGACGAACATCTGGTGGAGATCGGGCCGGGCCAGGGGGCCATCACCGCCGGGCTGCTCGCCTCCGGCTGCCGGCTCGACGCGGTGGAGCTTGACCGCGACTTGATACGCCGGCTGGAGGAAAAGTTCGGTACTGCTCCCAACTTCCGCCTGCACAACGCCGACGCCCTGCGCTTTTCCTTCTGCGGCTTGCAAGAAGGGAAAAAGCCGCTGCGCATCGTTGGCAACCTCCCTTACAACATCTCCACACCCTTGCTGTTTCATCTGTTGGAACAGGCCCACTGCATCCAGGACATGCACTTCATGCTGCAACGGGAGGTGGTGGAGCGGATGGCGGCATCCCCCGGCGGCAAAAGCTACGGGCGGCTGAGCGTGATGCTCCAGGTGCGCTGCAAGGTTGAACCGCTGTTCGCCATCGGCCCCGGCGCCTTCCGCCCGCCGCCCAAGGTGGAATCAGCGTTCGTGCGCCTGACGCCCCATCGCCGGCCGCCCTGGCCGGTGGCCGATCTCGAACTTTTCTCGCGGCTGGTGAGCCAGGCCTTTTCCCAGCGACGCAAGACCCTGAGAAACACCCTCAAGGGCCTGCTGCCGCCAGACACTCTGGAAGCCTGCCACATCGACCCCAACGCGCGGGCGGAACAGCTTTCGCCGGAACAGTTCGTTGCTCTGGCCAACAAGGCCGCCATTTGAAGTATTCTGCGCCCACCCTCATGTAGAACCCATCATGGAAAAGAATAACCACGACATGAATCCTCACGAAAACCAACCACAGGTGCCCGCCCGGGCGGACGAGGTACTGCCCGCCGTAATTCATCTACTGCCCATTGCCGCCCGGCCTTTTTTTCCCGGACAGGGGGTGCCGCTGGTGATGGACGCCGAGCCGTGGGCAACCACAATTCAGGCGGTGGGGGAAACCGAGCACCATCTCATCGGCCTGCTTCTCACCCGGGACGACAAGGCGGAGGAGACCTCTCCCGAGGCCATGTACCGCATCGGCACCGTGGGACGCATCCACAAGGCCCACGAGGCGGACGGCAAGCTACAGGTGCTGGTGGAGTGCCTGCAACGCTTCCGCGTACAACAGTTTCTGCAAGGCGAGCCGCCCTACCTGGCTCGGGTGGAGTACCTGCGCGAGGCCCGCGGCGACATCACCGGGGAGATCAAGGCCTATGCCCTGGCCATCATCAACACCATCAAGGAACTGCTGCCTCTTAACCCGCTGTTGCAGGAAGAGTTGCGTTTCTTCCTGGACCGCTTCGGACCCGAGAACCCCTCGCTGCTGGCCGACTTCGCCACCGGCCTCACCTCCGCCTCCAAGGAGGAGCAGCAGGAGATCCTGGAGACGGTGGAACTGCTGCCGCGCATGGAGAAGGTGTTGGCGCTGCTGACAAAAGAACTGGAGCTGGCCCGCGCCCAGCAGAAGATCCGCCAGACGGTGGAGGAGCGCATGGAGAAGCAGCAGCGCGAGTTCTTCCTGCGCGAGCAGCTCAAGGCGATCCAGCAGGAGCTGGGCATCGCCAAGGACGACCGCACCGCCGATATCGAACGCTTCCGCGAGCGGGCGGAGAAGCTGGAACTGAGCGAGGAGGCGCGCCAGCGGCTGGAGGAGGAGCTGGAGAAGCTCTCCATGCTGGAGGCCGGCTCCTCGGAATACAATGTCACCCGCAACTACCTCGACTGGATCACCCTGCTGCCCTGGGGGGTGCGTTCCCAGGACAACCTCGACCTGGCCCACGCCCGCAAGGTGCTGGACCGCGACCACTACGGCCTGGAGGACGTGAAGGCGCGCATCCTGGAGTTCCTCGCCCTGGGCATCCAACGCGGCGAGATCAAGGGTTCGATCATTCTGCTGGTGGGACCGCCGGGGGTGGGCAAGACCTCCATCGGTCGCTCCATCGCCGATGCGGTGGGGCGCCGCTTCTACCGCTTCTCGGTGGGCGGCATCCGCGACGAGGCGGAGATCAAGGGCCACAGGCGTACCTACATCGGCGCCCTGCCGGGCAAGTTCATCCAGGCGATGAAGCAGGCCGGCACCCAGAACCCGGTGATCATGCTGGACGAGATCGACAAGATCGGCGCCAGCTACCAGGGCGACCCCGCGTCAGCCCTGCTGGAGGTGCTCGACCCCGAGCAGAACAGCGACTTCCTCGACCACTACCTGGACCTGCGCTTCGACCTTTCGGAAACCCTCTTCATCTGCACCGCCAACCAGCTCGACACCATCCCGGCGCCCCTGCTCGACCGCATGGAGGTGATCCAGCTTCCCGGCTACATCCCGGAGGAGAAGGTGCAGATCGCCCGCCGCTACCTGCTGCCGCGCCAGATCGAGCGCGCCGGGCTGAAGCGGCGTGACCTCAAGATCCGGGTTCCGGTGCTGCGCCGCATCGTCGAGGGGTACGCCCGCGACGCCGGGGTGCGCCGGCTGGACAAGCAACTGGCGCGCATCGTGCGCAAGGCGGTGGTGAAGTTCCAGGAGGGCACCGAACCGCCCTTGGAGATCACCGCCGACGACCTCAAGGCCTACCTGGGGCCGCCCCTGTTCCGCGACGAGCGGCGCATCACCGGCCCCGGCGTGGTCACCGGCCTGGCCTGGACCGCCATGGGGGGCGCCACCCTGAGCGTCGAGGCGGTGCATACCCACAGCTTCAACCGCGGCTTCAAGCTTACCGGCCAGCTCGGCGACGTGATGAAGGAGTCGGCCGAGATCGCCTACGGCTACGTGGTGAGCCACGCCGCCGACTTCGGCATCGATCCGGCCTTCTTCGAAAAGGCCTTCATCCACCTCCACGTGCCGGCGGGGGCCACCCCCAAGGACGGCCCTTCGGCGGGCATCACCATGGCCTCGGCGCTGGTCTCGCTGGCCCTCGGCAGGGCGGCGCGCCGCATCGCCATGACCGGCGAACTCACCCTCACCGGCCAGGTCTTCCCGGTGGGCGGCATCCGCGAGAAGGTGATCGCCGCGCGCCGCGCCGGCATCCGGGAGCTGATCCTGCCCGCCGACAACCAGGGCGACTGGGAAGAGACTCCGGAACACGTGCGCCGGGGAATCAAAGTCCACTTCGCTTCCCACTACAAGGAAGTGGAACCTCTGCTTTTTTCCCCATAAACAAAAAACCCCGCCAGTTTGGCGGGGTTCCGAAATCACGCTTCTATTAGGCCCTGAGCAGGAGGTTTTTCAGTGGAGCCCCTGCACGTACTGGGCGACCGCTTCGATATCGTGGTCGCTCATTACCGAGGCAACGCCCCGCATCATGCCGTTGGGGTCATTGGTGCGCTCGCCTTCGCGGAAAGCCTTGAGCTGCTTGGCAACATAGGCCGCATTCTGGCCCGACAGGCTGGGGAAACCAGCCGCCGCGTTGCCGCTGCCGGTGGGCCCGTGACAGCCGATGCAGGCAGGCACCCCCTTGGCCAGGCCGGCGCGATAGATCTGCTCGCCCGCTGCCACCTTGTCAGCGGCCGCCTCGCCCACCTTGCGAGCCTGCGAAGAGAAGTAGGCTGCCACATTTTCCATGTCCTGGTCGTTCAGGGAAGCCGCCATGGGCGCCATGGTGTCGTTTTTGCGGGCGCCGCTTTTGAAGTCGCGCAGCTGCTTGACGATGTACCTGGGATGCTGGCCTGCCAGCTTGGGAAACAGCGGATTGGCGCTGCCGTTGCCGTCGGCGCCGTGACAGGCCGCACAGACGGCCGACTTGGCCTTGCCGGCTTCCATGTCACCCGCGGCCTGGGCCACGCCGGTGGAAGCCAATGCCAGAAGGGAAGCAACCCATACCACCTTTTTCATCGCAAACTCCAAGTACATTACCGAATTCTGAATTAATCGCCGAAAAAACGAGGGTGCCGCAGCACCCCCGTTTCATGTCCGCCCGGTTACTTGTTGCACAGAGGCAGGCTGGACCAGTAGGCGGCTACGTTCTCGATGTCCTGATCGGACAGCAACTTGGCCTGGGGGGTCATCAGCGGGTTGCTGCGGGTGCCCGCCTTGAAGGCCTTGAGCTGCTTGATGATGTATTGCGCTTTCTGGCCGCGCAGGTTGGGCCATTCGGGGTTGTTGCTGATGCCCTGGGGGCCATGGCAGGCAATGCACACCGCCTGAGCCTTGGCCTTGCCCGCGGCGAGGTCGCCTGCTGCGGAAGCGGTACCAAATGCAGCCAACCCGGCAATGGCGGCTGCGGCAACGATCAGTTTCTTCATGTTCCAGCTCCGTTGTTCACTGTTGTCGAACAAGGCCGCCCCAGAGGCGGCGCGAGTAAACTCAACTTATAACAGAAAATGCTTATGAAGGTCAAATGCGAGCCACCCTCAGGCAGCACGGGAGGCGGCCCATTTGAGCAACTGGGCGCGCGACAGGGGACGGCTCACGTAATAACCCTGGAGCATGTCGCACTCCATTTCGCGCAACATGGTGGCCTGTTGGAGATTCTCCACCCCCTCCGCAACCACGTTCAATCCCAGATCGTGAGCCAGGTTGATGGTGGCGCGGACGATGGTGCGGTCGCTCTCCCACTTGAGCATGTTAATGACAAAGCTCTTGTCCACCTTCAGCTCATCCACCGCCAGGCGGGAAAGATAGGCCAGCGAGGAGTGACCCACGCCGAAATCATCCACGCTAAGGCCCACGCCGATGGCGGCCAGCTGCAACAGCACCTGAAGGGCCCGTTCTGAATCCTGCATGATGGCGCTTTCCGTCAGCTCGAAACGGACATGGCTGGGCTGAAGGCCATATTGGGCCACCATCCGTTCCACCCAGATGGGAAAGCTGTTGTCGTCCAGCACCCGCGCGGAGATGTTGATGGCGATGGTGGCTTCGACACCGGTCTTCATCAGCTCTTTCTGGGTGGCGAAGCAGGACTCTATGGTCCAGCGGGTGAGATCGAGAATGTGCCTTGTCTGTTCCACCAAAGGAATGTACATATCGGAAGGCAGCAGGCCGTACTCTGGATGGTGCCAGCGCAACAACGCCTCAAAAGAGTGGGCCTCTGGCGACACGAGGGCCAGCTTGGGCTGGAACACCATGTCCAGATGGCCTTCTCTCATGGCTTCCTTGATCCCGGTGAGCAGGGCCAGGCGATCCACGCCCGAGGCCGTGTCCTCTTCCGAAAAGACGATGGCATGACCACCCACCTGGCGGGCGCGGGTCACCGCCTTGTCGGCATTCTCGATCAGCATCTGCGCGTCATTGCCCTGTTCGGGAAAGACCGCCACACCGATGGCGGCGGTGACGGTGACCGGCGAATCACCCACATCGATGGTCTTGCCCACCGCATCCTGCACCTTGCGGGCGATGATCTCCGCCTGATTCTTCTCGCTGATGTCGGCCAGCACGGCAAAAGCGTCCCCATCGAAACGGGCCACCGTATCGGTTTCACGCAATCCATCCACCAGGCTCTTCGCAAGATGACGCAGAACCGCGTCACCCACTTCGTAGCCAAGCACCTTGTTGATGCGCTTGAAATCGTTGATGCGCACCAGCATCAACATGAAGCGCAGCCCACCTCGCCTGGCGTCACTGATCTTATGGTTGAGCCGCTCTTCCAGCAGCAACCGGTTGGGCAGGCCCGTCTGGCTGTCGACAAGGTTCTGGTTCTGAATGCGCTCACGCAGCTGATCCCGCTCCGAAGCAAGCGCTGCCAAGTGGTCGGCGCCTCGCCTGAGCAGGTAGATGAGCAGCCCAAACCCCGACAGCGCCACCAGAAGCACGCCGCCGTACCAGATGAGAAAAGACGAGCCATCTCCCCCCCCGGCCGATTGTTTAATCTGGTAGCCGTGCCAGAGGATCAGCAGAATCAGCAGCAGATAGGCCCCGATCAACGCCGGAACCACTGCCTTGGGCAAGGCACCCTCCCGCGCCGATTCTGTCTTCTCGCCCCTTTTTTTGCCTCTAGCCATAGCACCCGTGGACTGATTACCGAAAAAGCGGCTATTCTCAAGGAAAACCCTGATAAACGCCTTCCATGGCATTATCAGAGTCGCCGCGCCGCAGACACGGTTTGCGGCTTTTTGCCGGCACATCCATGTGCCGGAGGAAGGCCTGAATTTTTCAGACCTTCCTTAACGCGATGTTGAAAAAACTTTCCGCAGGTTTTTTCAACCGCTTGTTAAGCTCTGTTTAATGTGATCCTTCCAGAGTATAGAGCTTCCTTTAACAAAATGGTGCAATTTCCTGCGCTTGTTGATCCACTTGAGGAGGACAACCACCATGTCCAGTTATCGCCCCCTTGCCGTCACCATGATCGATAGTGACGTCACCTGCCGCCAACCCCGGCAAACTTTTAAGGAAAGGGTCACACTGGATGACCCCGCCATCGAGGTGATGACCGACTTCACCAAGGTTACCGCCATCAGCATCAACCCCTGTGCCACTTTGGAACAGGCGCGGGAGCGCATGCTCTCCAGCGGCGTTCATCTTCTGTTTGTCACCAACCAGTACCATGAAGTGATGGGACTGCTCACCATGAACGACCTCAACGGTCCCAAACCCATGCAGGTGGTGGCCGAAAACGGCGGCCGCATGGAAGAGCTTATGGTACGCGACATCATGACGCCACGGCTCAAACTGGAGGCTATCGATTTCTGTGAACTGCAACACGCCCACGTGGGCGACCTGCTGGAAACCTTCAAGCGCCTGGGCCGCCAGCATGCGCTGGTGGTGGAACGACACCCAGAAAGCGGCAAGCAGGTGATCCGAGGCGTGCTCTCCACCAACCAATTGAGCAGCCAGTTGGGCTATGAGGTGCAGAGTTCTCATGTGGCGGGCAATATCGCCGAGCTGGCCGCTGCCACTTGATGAGCCGGGTGGTGTACCATTGGCCGCACTCGGCAGCAGTAGCCGGTAACCGAACAACAGAGGAAAAATTTAATGAAAAAAATTACTGTTCTTGGCGCTTTGTTGCTTCCTTTGGCCGCCGTGGCACAACCGCCGGCCGGCGGGCCGCCCCCTTCGCTGGCCGATTCCTTCATGAACAGCCTGGACGCCAATAAGGACGGCAAGGTGGACAAGAACGAGTTTCTAAAGCCCTACGAGAAACAGTTTCAGATGATGGACGCCAACCATGACGGCGCCGTTGACCGCTCGGAAATCGAGGCGGTGGAGCGTCAGATGAAGGCGCGCATGGAGCAGATGCGCCGCCAACGGGAGCAGCGCTGATGTTTCGGGGGCGCGCCCCTTTTGCCATCGGCTTTGCCATCTGCGCCGCCTCCATGGCGGTGGCGCTCTTCTATTTTCAGCACCACCTGGGGCTGGAACCCTGCCCGCTGTGCATTTTCCAACGGATAGCAGCGATCATCACCGGGCTGATCTTCCTTATTGGCCTGATCCACGGCCCTCGGGGCCTTGCCCGCCGTGTCTATGGCGGGCTGCTCACCCTGGCCAGCCTGGCGGGCATCGGCATCGCCGGGCGCCATGTCTGGCTGCAATATTTCGCCGACCCCGACAGTCTGGGCTGCGGCCCGGGACTGCAATTCATGTTGCAGAACAACCCGCTGTCGAAGGTGATTGCCGACGTGCTCAAGGGGACCGGTGACTGTGGAGAGATCGTCTGGACCCTTTTCGGCATCAGCATCCCGGGCTGGACGCTGTTGTTGTTCCTGGTGCTGCTGGGAGTGAGCCTGGGGATCTTGCTGGCACGGGAAGAGCGTCCAGCCGTCTAGGAGGCCGCCCCCGCGCCGAACAACGAAAGCGCGTAGGCATACCGGGTTCGCGGCGAGGACGCCGCTCCTACACCTCCTTGTAGATCTCGGCCCCCTGCTCGCGGAACTCCCGCGCCTTCTCCTCCATGCCCGCCTGCACCTCGGCATAGTCCCGCACCTCCTGGGTGATCTTCATGGAGCAGAAGTGGGGCCCGCACATGGAGCAGAAGTGGGCCACCTTGTGGGCCTCCTTGGGGAGGGTCTGGTCGTGGTACTCGCGCGCCTTCTCCGGGTCGAGGGAGAGGTTGAACTGATCCTCCCAGCGGAACTCGAAGCGCGCCTTGGAGAGGGCGTTGTCGCGTAGCTGCGCCCCGGGTAGCCCCTTGGCCAGGTCGGCGGCATGGGCCGCCAGCTTGTAGGTGATGATCCCCTCGCGCACGTCCTCACGGTCAGGCAGCCCCAGGTGCTCCTTGGGGGTGACGTAGCAAAGCATGGCGGTGCCGTACCAGCCGATCTGGGCGGCGCCGATGCCGGAGGTGATGTGGTCGTAGGCCGGCGCGATGTCGGTGACCAGGGGCCCCAGGGTATAAAAGGGCGCCTCGAAGCAGTCACGCAGCTCCTTGTCCACGTTCTCCTTGATCATCTGCATGGGGATGTGACCCGGGCCTTCGATCATCACCTGCACGTCGTGCTTCCAGGCGATCTTCGTCAGCTCGCCAAGGGTCTCCAGCTCGGCGAACTGGGCACGGTCGTTGGCGTCGGCGATGGAGCCGGGGCGCAGGCCGTCGCCCAGGGAGAAGGCCACGTCGTAGGCCTTCATGATCTCGCAGATCTCCTCGAAGTGGGTGTAGAGAAAGTTCTCCTGGTGGTGGGCCAGGCACCACTTGGCCATGATGGAGCCACCACGGGAGACGATGCCGGTGACCCGCTCGGCGGTGAGGGGCACGTAGGCGAGCCGCACGCCGGCGTGGATGGTGAAGTAGTCCACCCCCTGCTCGGCCTGCTCGACGAGGGTGTCGCGGAACAGCTCCCAGGTGAGCTCCTCGGCCTTGCCGTCCACCTTCTCCAGGGCCTGGTAGATGGGCACGGTGCCGATGGGCACCGGCGAGTTGCGCAGAATCCACTCGCGGGTCTCGTGGATGTTCCTGCCGGTGGAGAGGTCCATGAGGGTGTCCCCGCCCCAGCGGCAGGACCAGACCATCTTCTCCACCTCCTCGGCGATGGAGGAGGTGACCGCCGAGTTGCCGATGTTGGTGTTGATCTTCACCCGGAAGTTGCGGCCGATGATCATCGGCTCGGACTCGGGGTGGTTGATGTTGGCCGGGATGATGGCGCGGCCCGCGGCCACCTCGTCGCGCACGAACTCGGGAGTGATCTCGTCGGGCAGATTGGCGCCGAAGGCCTGGCCGGGATGTTGCCTGAGCAGCTTCCGGTAGCGGGGATCGCGGCGCAGCTCGTCCAGCTTCAGGTTCTCGCGGATGGCCACGAACTCCATCTCGGGGGTGACGATCCCCTTGCGGGCGTAGTGCATCTGGGTGACGTTGGCGCCGGCCCTGGCGCGGCGGGGGGTGCGCAGGTGCTCGAAACGGAGGTGGGCCAGCGCCGGGTCCTGCTGGCGCGCCCGGCCGTACTCGGAGCTGGGACCGCTCAGCCTCCCGGTGTCTCCGCGCGCCTCGATCCAGGGCTCGCGCAGGGGCGGCAGGCCCTTGAGTAGGTCGATCTCCACCGACGGGTCGGTGTAGGGGCCGGAGGTGTCATAGACATAGATGGGAGGGTTCTCCTCGTCGCCCTGGAGGCCGTGGGTGGGCGACTGCTCGATCCTGCGCATGGGCACGCGCACGCCGGGGGTCTGTCCCTCCACATAAATTTTGCTGGAACCGGGAAAGGGACGGGTGACCTCCTCCGACAGGCGGGCGGCCTGACGGATGAACTCTTCGGGGATGGCGCTCATGGTGTTGGCTCTCTCTGGTTTGGAGCGGCTTGGATTTCGAGCCACGTTAGCCAATGGCCCGCTGCAATGCAAGAAGGGAACTGGCGAAAAATCCTGAATAATTGACCTGTTTTTTGGCACGAAAACGCCTTCTCAGCTTGTCTGTCACTGGTTTTGGCCTTAACCTTTGGCGGCCCCTCCGCCAGAAAGTGAGACCATGACCGTGATCGACGTGGAAAAAGCCCGTTACAACATGGCCGAACAACAAATCCGGCCATGGGAAGTATTCGATGACCGGGTGCTGGAGGTTATGCGGCAGGTGCCGCGCGAACGTTTTGTGCCCCATGAGTACCGGGAGCTGGCCTTTGCCGATCTGCGCGTCCCCCTGGGCCACGGCGAGGCGATGATGGAGCCCAAGGTGGAAGGGCGCATGCTACAGGCACTGGAGATCCGGCCCACCGACCACATCCTCGAGGTGGGCACCGGCAGCGGCTTTGTCACCGCCTGTCTGGCCACCCTGGGCAACTCGGTGGTGAGCTACGACATCCACGAGGCGTTCATCGACAGCGCCGGCGACAAACTGGCTCGGCAGGGGATCAACAATGTCCGTCTCCACCTCGGCAACCCCCTCACTCTGGAAGGGCTTCCCCGGGAAGGGTTCGACGTGGTGGCGGTCACCGGCTCCATGCCCCTCTACGACCCGGCGCTGGAAGCGGTGCTGGCCCCGGGCGGGCGGCTGTTCCAGGTGGTGGGCCAGTCGCCGGTGATGCACGCCATGCGCATCAGGCGTCGGGATGACGAATTCGTTCAGGAGTACCTGTTCGAAACCGACCTGCCCCCCTTGCGACAGATACCAGAACCCCGCCGTTTCCAGTTTTGAGCCCATGGCTGGCTCTGGCTACCGACCGTGGGTTGGCCGCGCCAGCCGTTTTTGGAACAGATCAAGCCGCTGAGCTTCCGGCAGCAGTGTCAGCGCCTCCACACTGTAGGCCACCGCGCAGGGAATGGGCGTCACATCACCCAGGTACTCGCTCACCTTGGTGCTGTGAAGGCAAAGCACCTTTGCAAGCTGACGCGCGTCCAATCCCCACTGCCGGCGGATGGCATTCAGCTCTTCCGCGGTCATGAACTCTCCTCCTCTGTTGTCAATTGTTGTTCGATGATGGCGATAAGCCGCTTCAGGGCCCCCCGGTTCTCCTCCACGGCGCGGCGCCCGTTTTCGCCGATGCGGGAGCGCTCGCTGGCATCCCCCAGCCACCGCGAGACCACCTCCGAAAGTTCCTCCGCGTCGCGCACCTGCACCGCCGCCTCCCGCTCCAGCAGCAACTCTGAGATGGCGGGAAAGTTGAACACATGAGGTCCAAACACCACCGGCACCCCCTGGGCGGAGGCCTCCAGCATGTTATGGCCGCCCCGCTCGATCAGGCTGCCGCCGATGAAGGCCACCTCGGCGGCGCCGAGAAACAGGGGCAGCTCGCCCATTGTGTCGCCCAGATAGACCTGGGTAGTCCCACTGCAAGGCGCGTTGTCGGAACGCCGCACCAGGGAAAACCCCTCGCGCCGCGCCAGGGCCGCCACCCGGTCGAACCGTTCAGGATGGCGCGGCACCAGCACCAGCAGCGCATTGGGAATCTGTTTCAACACCTGGCGATGGGCGGCCAGCACCTGCTCTTCTTCCCCTTCATGGGTGCTGGCCGCCACCCATACCGGGCGGTCTTCGCCGAAAAACCGCTTCATCACCTGGCTGCGCTCCTGCGCGCTGGCCGGCAGCCGCTGGTCGAACTTGATGCTGCCGGTAATCATCACCCGCGAGGCGCGAACGCCCAGGGCGATAAAGCGGTCGGCATCCGCCTGGGACTGCGCCGCCACCAGGCCGATGCGGCGGAAAACGCCGTGGGTAAAACGCCCCAGCCGGGCATATCCCTTGGCCGACCGAATGGAAAGGCGGCCATTGGCCAGCAGAGTGGTGATCCCCTCTTCGGCGCATAGTTTCAGCAGGTTGGGCCAGATCTCGGTCTCCACCATCACCAGCAACCGGGGCCGAATCCGCCTTAGAAAAGGGCGCAGACACCAGGTCAGGTCATAAGGAAAATAGACGTGAAACACCCCTTCGCCAAACAGCGCCCGCACCCGTTCGGAACCGGTTGGCGTGGTGGTGGTGAGGGTGATGGCCAGATTTGGATGAGCGTCGCGCAGATGGCGCACCAACGGCTCAATGGCCTGCACCTCGCCCACGGAGACGGCGTGAATCCAGATACCGCCAGGCGCCGGGCTGCCCTTGAAGCGGCCGAAGCGCTCGCCCAGCCGCTGGCGGTAGGCCGGCGCCCTGAGGCTGCGCCACAGCAGGCGCGCCACCACGAAAGGCAGCGCCAGATGAAGGAGAAGTGAGTAGAGCCTCACAGCACGCTTTCCACAATCTCCACGTTCTGGCGCAGGTGGTCAGGGTTGATGGTGCCGACGATCATGCTGGAGACCCCGGGCAGGGAGAAAACATGGCGCATGGAAGCGCGCACCCCCTCGGCTCCAGGCACATGACCGCTCTGCAGCCCCTTCTTCACCAGCACCCCCTTGCCGGCGCGGGCCGCCGCCTCGAACACCGGCCGCTCCTCGTCGTACTCCAGGTTGGCGGTGGCCATCACCACGTCCAGCCGGCGCAACGCCTCCAGCCCCCCTGCCACCGTCTTGGAAGAGATGCCGTGGCTGCGGATCAACCCCTTCTCCTTGAGCAGCTCCAGGGCGTCCACCACCCCCTCCTCGCGCAGGATGCGCAGGTCGTCGCCGTCGGAGTGGATGAGCACGCAGTCGAGGTAGTCGGTGCGCAGCTGCTTCAGGCTCTGCTCCACCGAGGCGAGAGTGTGGGCGTGGCCGAAATCGAAGCGCGAGCGCCCGTTTTCGAAGATTTCCCCCACCTTGGAAACGATCACCCACTGGTCACGCGGTCCCGGCAGCAGCTTCCCCAGCCGCTCCTGGCTGGTGCCGTAGGCCGGGGCGGTGTCGATGAGGTTGATGCCCAGCTCCCGCGCCAGCCACAGCAGGCGCTCCACCGCCTGGTCGTCGGGGATCTCGAAGCCGGCGGGATACTTCACCTGCTGGTTGCGGCCGATCTTCACCGTGCCCAGCCCCAGCGGGCTCACCTCGATGCCGGTATCGCCAAGGGGTCTCAGCTCCATGTGGTCTCCTCCCAGGGTGGTTGCGCCAGGGGCGGCGTTGGCAGGGGCAGGGTTTCGCCGCCGCCCGATGGGTCGAGATCGCGCAGCGCCTCGAGCACCGCGTCGGCCAGCCGCGGGGCGAAGGCGAGCTTGGTGGGCCAGGCCACCAGCAGGTCGCCCTGCCGGCCGAGAAAGCGGTCGTCCGGCCGTTTCCCGCCCGGCGTGGCCGCCTCGGCGCGGTCGATCGGCAGGGTGGAGAAGCGCAGGCCGTCGAGATCGAGCCAGGGCAGCAGTGATGCCAGCGCCCTGCGCGCCGCCTCGATCTGCTCGGTACGGCTGCGTCCCACGCCTTTTTCCGCCAGTTCGCCGCCAAGATACCAGACGGTTTTTCCTTGGGACGGGGCTTTTGTCGGGCTGAAGCCCGACCTACCGCCAGGGTAACTGGTGATGGTGAGCCGCGGGTTGGCGCCGGCCCCCAGGGCGTGGGCGTAGACCGGCGGCAGGGCGCCGCGCGCCATCACCATCTGCAACGGCCTGCGCTGCATCGCCGGCTGGGACAGGCCCCGCGCTTCCAGCAGGGCGGCGTTGCCGGCACCGGCGGCGAAGAGCAGCCGCCTGGGCTGGAGTACCAGCCCGCCCACCTTGACCAGCCCCGCTTCGAAGACGAGCGCCTCCGGGTCGTAGTGGCCGCACCAGGGCGCCGCCTGCCGCGCCAGTTCCCCCATGAGGGAGGCGGTGTCCAACACCGGTTCCTCCAGCCGGTAGAGGGCGCCGCGGAAGGCGGGTTGGTCGAAAGGGGGCGGGAAGGCCTCCCGCGCCAGGGGCGTGACCCGGCTGCGCATGGCGCGGCTGCCGAAGAAGCCGGCCAGGCTGGAGACCAGGTCGCCGCTGCTCCAGAGGTACTGGTGGGGCGAGAGCACCCGAACTCCGGAGAGATCCAGCTCGCCACCGCCTTCCAGGCAGGCGCGCCAGCGCCCCGGCATCTCGCCGATGGCGCGCGCCGCCGCCGACAGGCGCCCGGTGAGGGCGTACTTGGTGCCGCCGTGGATGATCCCCTGGCAAGCGATGGACTGCACCCCGCCCAGGGCGCGCGACTCCAGCAACAGCGCCGAGTAGCCGGCAGCGCGGGCGCGCAGCAGGCTCCAGAGGCCGGCAATACCGCCGCCGAAGATGAGCAGGTCGGGTTGCAGCGGAGATGACACAATCAGCCCTTGATCCGATCCACGATGGCGGTGGTGGAGATGCCGTCGATATAACTGAGCACCCGCACCTCGCCACCGGCCTCGCGCACGCAACGGGCACCGGGGATCTTGTCAGGGTCGTTGTCGCCCCCCTTCACCAGCAGGTCGGGCTTGAGGCGGCAGATGAGCCGTTCGGGGGTCTCCTCCTCGAAGGGCACCACCCAGTCCACGAAGCCCAGCGCCGCCAGCACCCGCATGCGATTCTCCAGGGGGTTCACCGGCCGCCCCTCGCCCTTGAGCCGGCGCACCGTGGCATCCGCGTTGACGGCGACGATGAGGCGGTCGCCCAGCTTGCTCGCCTCCTCCAGGTAGGTGACATGGCCGGCGTGGAGGAGGTCGAAGCAGCCGTTGGTGAAGACCACCCGCTCGCCCCGGTTGCGCGCCGCCGCCACCAGTCCCGCCAGGGTCTCCTCATCCACCACGCCGTGCTCGGCCAGGCGCTGCTCCGCCAGGCGCTGCTCGATCTCGTCGCGGGTCACCCCGGCGGTGCCCAGCTTGCCCACCACGATGCCGGCCGCCAGGTTGGCCAGGGCGGTGGCCGCCTCCACCCGCTCGCCCGCCGCCAGGGCGGCCGCCAGGGTGGCGATGACGGTGTCGCCGGCGCCGGTGACATCGAACACCTCGCGCGCTCGGGTGGGCAGGTGGTGCACCTCGCCCGCCCGGCTCACCAGGGTCATGCCCTGTTCGCCACGGGTCACCAGCAGATATTCCAGTTCGAGTTGCCGGCAGAGCGCCAGCGCCCGCGCCTCCAGCTCGGCCTCGTCGGCGCAGGGGCCGGCCACCGCCTCGAACTCGTGCAGATTGGGGGTAAGCAGCGTGGCGCCGGCGTAACGGCTGAAATCCCGCCCCTTGGGGTCCACCAGCACCGGCACGCCGGCCCGCCGGGCGCGACCGATCCACTCGGTGGGCGCGCCCAGGGTGCCCTTGCCGTAGTCGGAGAGCACCACCACGGCGTGGTCGGGCAACAACCTTTCGAACTGCGCCAGCAGGTCGGCGGGATCGTGGCCGGGAAAGCCGTCCTCGAAGTCGAGGCGGATGAGCTGCTGCTGGCGGCTGATGATGCGCAGCTTGGTGATGGTGGGAAAGCGGTCGTCGCGCAGCAGGCGGCAGTTCACCCCGCCGGCGGAGAGCTGCCGCTCCAGGCTGCCCGCCGCCTCGTCCTCACCCACCAGCCCCAGCAGGGTCACGCCGCCGCCCAGGCGGGCGATGTTGTGGGCCACGTTGCCGGCGCCGCCGGGGCGCCCCTCTTCGTCGCGCACGTGCACCACCGGCACCGGCGCCTCGGGGGAGATCCGCTCGGTGGCGCCGTGCCAGTAACGGTCGAGCATCAGGTCGCCGGCCACCAGCACGCGGCGGGCGGAGAAATCTGGAAGGGTTCTCATGAGGATGGATATTCTGGTAACAAATCGGTTTGGATGTTTTTCAGCAGGAGCGCGCCTCTTCTCAAATCCACCGCCACCGCAAACACCTCTCCGACCAGAACCTGCAACAAGTGGCCCCGGTCTTTGACAGGCGACAAATGTAGCCCCCGCTGCACCGTGGAACGGCTGAGAAAGACGCCGGGCAGGTCGCTCCGTAAAACCTTCATCGCTTCCTGAATCGCCCGAACACCGCTTCGAAATCGAGCTCGAAAGGACAGCTCAGCGCCTCGAAATGGAAGCGGTCGCCATCCCTTTCCGCCACCTTGTGGAAGCTGCCCTCCCCGTTGTGGTAGATCTTGGCCAGCAGCTCGTCGGGATAGACCAGCACGTAATAGCCGACCCCCTCCTCCTGGTAGAGACGGAACTTGAGTTCCTCGTCCCTGCGGGCGGTGGCCAGGCTGAGGACTTCGAAGATCAGTTCCGGCGTCTTGCTGATGTAGTCTGGGTTGCGGTCGCCGCACACCAGGGAGAGATCGGGCCGCAACACCGTTTTCGAATCCAGTTTCCAGTCTTCGTCAAGGAGCACTTCGCAGTCGGGGCAGATCTCCGTACGCGAGGAGACCTCGCGAAACAGGTAACCGACCAGTTGCTGGTGCAGTTTTACCGGAGAAGGCGCCATGGCATAGGGCACCCCCTGGATCAGCTCCCAGTCGCCTTCCCATTGCCGGTAGTCCTCGTAGCTGTAGTCGGGCAGATCTTTCGGGGTGAGCGGAGGCATGGCGGGTCTTCGTTCGATCAAGTGCCTGGTTCAAGGATACACCAAGGCGCCTTCCATCGGCAGCAGCCGGGCTGCTTCAGGCACTCCGGTCGTGCTCCAGCTGGGCGTGGTAGAGCCGGGCATACTCGCCGCCGGCGGAGATCAATGCCTCGTGGGTGCCCGACTCCACGATCCTGCCGTCGCGCACCACCAGGATGACATCGGCGTTGCGAATGGTGGAGAGGCGGTGGGCGATCACCAGGGTGGTGCGGTTGGCGGTGAGGTTTTGCAGCGCCGCCTGCACGTGCCGTTCGGATACCGCGTCCAGTGCCGAGGTGGCCTCGTCGAGCACCAGTATGGGCGCATCCTTGTAGAGGGCGCGGGCGATGGCGATCCGCTGGCGCTGGCCGCCGGAGAGGCGCACCCCGTCCTCGCCCACCACCGTCTCGAACCCCTGGGGCAGCCGCTCGATGAACTCCAGGGCGTGGGCCGCCCGCGCCGCCCGCTCCAGCCGCTCGGGATCGGGCGCGCCACCGGCGCCATAGGCGATGTTGGCCGCCACGGTGTCGTTGAAGAGCACCGACTCCTGGCCCACGTAGGCAAGATGGCTCCGCAGGCTGCGCAGGGTGATAGAGCGGATGTCCACCCCGTCCAGCAACACCCGCCCTTCCGTGGGATCGTAGAAGCGCGGAATGAGGGCGGCGATGGTGGTCTTGCCGCTGCCGGACGGCCCTACCAGGGCCACGGTGCGGCCTGCTTCTATGGTGAAAGTCACGCCGCGCAGTGCCTCGTCCTCGGCCTGACGGTAACGGAAACGCACTTCCTGGAAACGGATTTCGCCCTTGATCTCTTCCAAAACTTCATTGCCGGTATCCCGCTCCGCTTCTTCATCAAGCAGGGAAAAGATGCTCTCAGCCCCCGCAAGCCCCCGCTGTAACGGCTGGTTGATTGAGGTAAGCCGTTTGATGGGCGAAAAGAGCAGTCCCATGGCGGTGAAATAGGAGACAAAGGCGCCCACCGACATGGTATCTCCGCCCGCCTGGCCGGTGCCGGCATAGATGAGGATGGCGATCATCACCGCGCCGATGAACTCCACCACCGGCACCCCGGTGGCGTCGGCAACCCCGGTCTTGAACTGATAGCGGCGCACCCAGTTGGCCAGGTGCCCGAACCGGTGACGCTCATAGACTTCTCCACCGAACACCTTGACGATCCGGTTGCCGCGGGTCGCCTCCTCCAGGGCGTGGGTCATCTCGCCCATGGTCTCCTGCAGGTTCCGGCTCGCCCGTCGCATGCGCCGGGCGATCACCTTGACGAAAAACAACATCACCGGCAGCAGCAGCCCCACCACCAGGGTGAAACGCCAGTTGAGATAGAGCATGTAGGCCAGCAGCCCGAAGAGGGCGATGCTGTCGCGGACCAGCACGGTGAGCACCGAGGTGCCGGCATTGGTCACCTGGGTGACATCATAGGTGATGCGGTTGATGGTGTTGCCGGTGGCGTGGGTGTCGAAATAGGCCGCCGGCAGGGCAAGCAGCCGGTCGAACATCTCCCTGCGCAGATCCAGGATCAGCTTGCCGCTCACCCAGGCAAAAGCCACTTTCCCCATGAAGTTGGAAAAGCCGCGAACCAGGAACAGCAGCAACAACAGGATAGGGGACCAGAAGAGGTAATCCGGGTCGCGCTCGACAAAGGTGCCGTCGAGCAGCGGCTTCAGCAGCCAGGGAATGGCCGGCTCGGTGACCGCCAGCACCACCAGGAAAGCGAGCCCGCCGGCAAAGACCTTCCAGTAGGGTTTCACGTAGGCCAGCAGGCGCAGGTAGAGATCCATGCTCCTGCCGGAGATTGCAGCCTTATTCATTTCGGATAAATGGGCGGGTCGTCAGGGTTGGGCCGCAGATGAAAGCGACGGTGAATCCAGAGGTACTGTTCCGGTGTTTCGCGCACCCAGCGCTCCACCAGCCGGTTCACGCGCACGGTATCGGCCTCGATGTCGCCGGTGGGATAGTCTTCCCACGCCGGTTCCAGGTAGAGATCGTAGCCGGCGCCGTCGGTACTACGCAGGGCGTGAAAAGGCACCACCGCGGCGCCCGTTAGCCTGGCCAGCCGCGCCGTGGCCGAATTGGTGGCGGCGGAAATGCCGAAAAAATCGACGAATACCGCTTCGTGGCGCGCGGTGTTCTGGTCCACAGCATACCAGACCACTTTCCCCTGCCTCAATGCACGGATCAGTTCGCGCACGTTGCGCCGGTCCACCAGCTCCAGGAGCTGGCCGCGGGCTTTCCGGATCACCCGGTCCATCACCGGGTTGCTGGCGGGCCGGTAGAAGGCGATGAAAGGCACCTCGCGCCCCAGCAGCCGTCCGCTCAGCTCGGGACTGTTGAAATGGGCGGAAAGCAGCAGCACCCCCTTGCCGCGCTCGATGGCTTTGCGCAGGTTCTCCATTCCGTGGATGCGCACGAACCCGCCCCGGCGGTCCTCGCACCGGCTGCGCGGCGCCCACCAGGCGAAGGGGATCTCCAGGAAGGCGGTGCCGAGGTTCTCGAACTGGCGCCAGAGCAGCGCCTCTCGCCACGCCTCGCTCTTTTCCGGAAAGCAGAGGCCGATGTTGATGCGCGCGATCTCCCGCCGCCTGGGCACCAGGCGCGCATAGAGCCTGCCCAGGGGCGGCCCCAACCGCAACACCCACGAATAAGGCAACAAGCCGCCCAGACGCATGAGGCCGACGCCAATCCACGCGGGCCAGCAGGCGGGCGCCAGCAAAGGTCGGTCAGATCTACAACTCACCACAAAACAGACGGCAAGGAAAGCTTTCCCAAATCAGGTATGATTCCAGCCCACGCCGTTCTTTCGGATCTGCTCGTCTCATGTTGGGGCCATTGTACTGTCAGGTTGGTGAAAAACCCATTGGCCGTTCCTTCCTCATTCCAAAAGGGCGCTTCCGGTGAGCGGTAGTCCCCGGAAGCTCACGGCCGTGATAATCACTTTCAACGCGGAACGGCTGATTGACCGTTGCCTGCAATCTGTCCGCTTTTGTGACGACCTGTTGGTGGTGGACTCAGGCAGTACCGACGCCACGTTGGAGATCGCCCAACGCCATGGAGCCCGAGTCATTCACCAACCCTGGTTGGGCTACGGGCGCCAGAAGCAGTTCGCGGTGGAGCAGGCCGGCCACAACTGGGTGCTCTGCATCGACGCCGATGAATGGGTTTCAGACGAACTACGCCGGGCCATCGAGGCTTTCCTGGAAGAGGCACCTGAAGCGGTGGCGGCCCGTTTCCCCCGCTGCAACAGGTTCATGGGGCGCTGGCTGCGCCACGGGGAGGGCTACCCCGACTGGAGCCTGCGGCTGTTCAATCGGCGCCACGGGCACTGGAGCGACGACCCGGTACACGAAAAGGTGATCATCGACGGCGGACAGATCGCCACCCTGCAGGGCGACCTGATGCACGAATCCCAGGAGCGGCTGCACGAGTACCTGGAGAAACAGAACCGCTACACCACCCTCCAGGCCAAAGCACTCCACACCCGCGGGAAAAAGCCCGGCGTGGCCCGGCTGCTGCTGTCACCGCTGTTCCGCTTTCTCCGCTTCTATTTTTTCCGCCTCGGCTTCCTCGACGGCCTGCCGGGGCTGGTGCACATCCTGATCGGCTGCATGAACAGTGCAGTCAAACAGATGAAACTGATGGAGCTCTACCGTGCATGTGACCACCATCGTTCCCCACGGTGACATTCCCGACCGCCGGGGGTTTGCGCCGGCCATCGTGGCGCAGGAGCTGGCGATACGGTACCGGGTCATGACACCCAGCTTCATCGCCCTGCAGGAATGGAAAGAGCCGGCGATGGAGTGGTGGCACGGAATACCCGTACTGCGTTACCGGCAAAGCCGCCTCTACCGGCGACTGTTCACCAAGATGTCGCGACTCGATCCCTGGCCGCTGGAAAGGCGCCTGGTACCCATGGTCAGGCAGTTGGACCCCCAGGTTCTGCACATCCATCAACTGGAGTTTCCCATTTTGCGTTTCCAAAAATTGTTGGGCCGTCGCATTCCGGTTGTCCTGCATGTCCACGCCATGCGCACCTTCGACGAATCGAGGGGCGTTGCCGACCGTTATATCGCGGTCTCCGAATTCACGCGCAGGGAGATGGTGGAGCGGCGGGGCTTTCCGGAGGAGCGGGTGGTGGTGGTTCACAACGGCGTGGACACCGACCTGTTCCGGCCACCCGGGGACGAAGAGCGCGGGGAATTGAGGGATCTGCTCGGTATCCGGCGGGACGCAGTCGTCCTTGGCTATGTGGGAAGACGGCAGGCCCCCAAGGGATACCATCGCTACCTTGCCCTGCTGGAACGCCTTGTGGAAGAACGGGAGGATCTTGTTGGCTTGGTGGTCGGCCCCGAGCCACAAGATGCGCAACGTGAGGAGGGATGGGCGGAGGCCAGGGCCCGGCACGACCGGTTGGTTGCAACAGGACGGCTGGTGAGCCTGCCCGCGGTGACCCACCGTCATCTGAGTCAGATCTACCGGGCGCTGGACATCGTCGTGTCGATGACCATCAGCGACTAGTTTGGAATGGTGTTGGCGGAGGCGATGGCTTCGGGATGTGCAGTCATCGCCACTGCGGTTGGCGGTATTCCAGAAGTGGTCGATTCTGGGAACAACGGCCTGTTGTTGCCGCCGGATTCTGATGATGAAATGCTGCTGGATAGCGTCCGACCGCTGTTGGAAGACAGCTCTCTCAGGAAACACCTGGCGAGTAAGGGGCGGGAAAAAGTGCTGCGCAAATTTTCATGGCAGCGCCTTTCATTGAAAATGGAACAATTGTTACTTGACCTTGCCCTTAAACCTATTGCGCCTCATTAACCATGACTCCATCAAACGCCTTTGGCTGGATCATGCTCGCACTGATCGCTTCTGTACTGTTCGCTTTGCCGATTCCGCACACCATCGCACTACGGAATCTGCTGCTGCTTTCACTGATTTTCCTGGCTTTTCCGCAAGCTCGGAGATTCAGCTTCTCCCGACTGGCCGCCCCACTCTCGCCGTGGCTGCTGCTGGCGTTATGGATTCCTTTGCAAGCGCTGTTCATTTCCGATTCCACCGCCGCCTCGCTGCGCGAATACCTGGGCCACTTCCTGCTGCCGCTGGTCATGCTGGTCACCGGCGTCGCCTTGAGCCACGCAGTAGTTCGAGGTGACAAGGGAACACGCTGGCTCCTCGTCGCAATGATGGCTCCGCTCCTGGTTCACCTGGCCTACGGCGAATGGGCTAGTTTCTCCGCCTGGCTGAAACAGGGCTATCCACTTCGGCAGATGGGGCTGACCGAGGGGCCGGACAAGCTCAACTACCTGACGCTCTCCCTGCTGGCGCTGCTGTTCGGCTGGCTCGGGGAGCGGCTCTTGCGCAGGCGGATCACACCCCCTTTCGTGGCCGGCTGGTTCCTGCTTTTCCTGGCGGCCCTGGCCGGGCTCTATGTCACCTACATGAGGCTGGGTTACCTGATGGTGCTGGCCATGGGGGTGGTGTTTTCGGTGACTCTGCTTTGGCGGCACCGGAAAAAACTAGCTCCCCGACAGCGGGTCGCCCTGGCGCTGGTGCTGGTTGCAGTAATCGGCGCTGTGGCGATCAATGTCCGCCAGGATCCCCGCTGGCAAACCCTGTTCGACACGCCCAAAACGGTGCTGGCCAGCCATGAGAGCAACCTCTACTGGCTGGACTTCAAGGGCGCTCCACCACGGCTTCCCAATGGCGAGGTCGCTGAAATTTCCAACTATCTGCGACTTTCCTGGTACCTGGAAGGGGCGCGCATGATCGAACAGTGGCCCCTGGGACTGGGCTATTCACGCAACGCTTTTGGTCACGGCCTCAAGAAGCGCTACGGGCGCGGGCATGGGCACTCCCACTCTGGCTGGATCGATCTCGCCCTGGGGGCCGGCATCCCGGCGCTGCTGCTCTGGATCGCCGGTTTGTTCAGCATGGGGTGGTTCGCCCTGCGCCACCTGGAACAGGCGCCGCTGCCCGCCTTTGCCCTGCTGCTCGTTCTGGTCGATTTCGGCTTGCGCTCGGCGGTGGACAGCGTGATCCGGGACCACATGTTCATCCAGTTCATGTTGACCAGCGGTTTGCTGACCGGCTGGATACTGGCGCTGGCTCAGAGGGCGGAAAACTCATCCAGCGCGGCAATCACCTGATCGACGGGAACGTCGGAAACCTCCAGGCTGGGTGGCTGGATCACCCGTTGGGGAACGCCCCAGGGCCGCCAACGCGCCACTTCCGACTTGCCGAAAAGCGCCACCGTGGGCTTGCCCAGAGCGGCGGCGATGTGAAGGGCGCCACCGTCGCTGAGCACGAAACGATCACAATGGGACATGCCGGCGATCAGCTCGTCCAGCCGCTCCGTGCGCACGGGAACCACCGGCAGGCCCTCGAGGGCCGCCACCACCCGCTGGAGCTTCTGGTCGTCTCCCGGATGGTGGGGGTTGTTCTCATCACCCGGGGACCAGAAGAGCGCGTAGCGATAGCCCGGGTTGGCCTGGTGCAACCTCCGCACCAGGTCCACGAAACGTTCTTCCGGCCAGCGGTTGGAGGGCTTGCGGGCGCTGAGGTGCAGCCCCAGCAGCGGCGTGTCATCGGCCGCCAACCCGGTCTCCCGGCCCATCCTCTCCACCAGCGCCGGATCGGGGTAGAGCCGCATGGGACCGGGCTGCTCCTCGATGCCCAGGGGGCGCAACAGGCGGAAGACGTCTTCCACTTCATGCAGCGGTTCCGGCAGGTCGTAGGGCACGCCCATGTCGATCCGCCGGGCCTGGGGATGACCGGGCTCGGTGAAGCCGATGATGTGGCGGGGCCTGAGCGCACGGGCCAGCTTCAACCCCCGGGGCAGAAAGTGGGCGCCGGCGATGATGGCGTAGTCGTAGCGGTTGCGCCGCAGGCGCGCGTAGAGACGCATCCGCTCCACCACCACCGCAACGGCCGGGCGGCCCGGCGCCCGGTGCTTGAGCTTGGTGTAGTGGTGCACCTGGTCGAGATCGGGATTGCGTTCCAGCACCGGCCGGTTGTAGCTGTTCACCAGAGCGTCGATGCGCGCATCGGGAAAGTGGCGGCGCAGGGCGTGAATCAGCGGCGTGGTGCAGATCAGGTCGCCGATGTTATCGCGCCGGATGACGAGGAACTTCTTCACGCCTTGGGAACCTCTGATTTAACCCGCATGTTTCACCGGAATGCGCAATTTTTCCCGGAGAGATTTCCGTTCAGATTGTTCGAACGGCCAAAAGCCGATGTCATTCATCGGCTTGCAGGCCGTTCGGGCGAGCTGGGCGGAAAGATCCCGGGAAAAAGCGCATAGCGTCCCGGTGACAAGTCGTCATTCGGCATGTTTGCTTCCAAGTTTTGGAATAACCGGAGTATTCAGCGTCTTTTCGAGCGGTCTGGTGAAACATGCGGGTTAACCTGGACGAAGCAGATTGTTCTCCTCCGGTTCGAGTACAAGGCGAAGTTCGCAGCCAATAGCAAGCTATTGGCAAGAACTTCAACGCAGTAATCGGGCCGGAGGGGGACAAGATGCGAGTTCATGGATTGGAGTCAGAGGTTCCCTTGCGAAAACAGTAGAGGTAGTCGTCGCTGTAGGCTTCGGACGGCGGTCGCCGCAACAGCCGGGCGCGCTGGATGCGGCGCCGGTGGATGAAGCAGCCGTATTCGAACAGCTCCAGACCGGCCCGCCGCGCCAGCTCCATGGCCTGTGACGGGGTGACCCAGAAGACATGGTCCAGGTTGGCGATGAACATCCCCTCTTCAATCACCTTGCGCGTGACGCGGCGGGCGAAGGGGTTGGGGGTTGAGACCAGGATCTCACCGCCGTCGGCCAGGTGCCGGGCGGCAAAACGGAGCAGCGCCACCGGATCGTTGACGTGCTCGATGACATCGCCGATGACCACCGCGTCGAAGCGCTCGCCCAGATCCTCCTCGCCGGTGGCGTCGGCCACCCGCACCCGGTAACCGGCTTTCGCCAGCTTCTCCACCAGGGGCGCGAGAATGTCGATCCCCAGCACCTCGCTCGCCCGTTCGCGGATGCGGTTGTGCTTCCAGCCGGGATCCTCCATGTAGCGCTCGTCGTGCTCGCAGATACCGATGTCGAGCACCTTGCGCCCCTCGATCCGCCGCAGGATGACGTCCAGGGGCTTGCCCTGCTGATGAATGACGCGGATCGACTCCAGCCAGCGGCGCACCGCCGCCATGGCCTCCTTGTCGTTGGGATCGCTGCTGATGGCGGTCCAGTCCGGCATGGCGCCTGTCATGTCGTTTTCCTGTAGAGCACCCAGAGGGTGTGAGCATAGCGGTTGAGATAGCGCTCGCCGGGCCAGCGCAGCTTGCGCAGGCTGCGGACGAAAGCGGATTTGGGCTTTTCGTTGGCGATCATGGTTTCGATTTCCAGGCCGTGGCGAGCAGCCTGGGCCTCGAGAAACTCGCGCGCCTCGGTGAAACCGAAAAACCACTTGTGGCGGTCCGCCGGCGGCTCGGCAGGCAGGCCGTAGTGGGCCATCTTCCCCTTTCCCCGCTCTATGGGCCGCCGCGCGTTGCACCAGTTGTTGGGCAGGGAGATCAGCAGGTGGCGCCGGGCCACCCGCACCAGTTCCCCGAAAACAAAATGCAGGTTGTCGAGGTGTTCCAGCACATCGGAACAGACCACGGCCTCGAATGCCGCGTCATCGAAGGGGAGGCGGTCGATGGTCTCCAGATTCAGGGTGATGTCGGGGGTGCCGCCCACGTCGATGCCCACATAGCGCTCCAGGGGCAGCAGATCGCGCAGCAGGGCGCGGTCGCAGCCCACGTCCAGCAGGCTGGGTCCCAGAGCGGCGCCGAACCGTTCAGCGATGTAGCGGGAGCGGTCGGCCCGCTGGGCGAAATGGATCTTCTCCTCTTGCATGGCGCCGAAGTCTAGCCGATTTCCTTGTCCAAGGCTTGGATGAGCGCATCAGCCGCCTCAACCACCTCCTCCACCTGGATCTGCCGCATCCCCTGGTCGCTCCGTTTTTTCTTGGGGAGAGAGAGGTCTTCCGGCGGCGGCTTCTGGATCACCCTGTGGATCTTGGCCGGCCCCCAGGCCCCGAACTCCCGGTGGGAAGTGGGCGAAAAGAGGGCCAGGGTGGGCACCCCCAGGGCAGCCGCCACGTGCAGGGTGCCGGTATCGTTGCTGATGAGCAGATCGAGGCCGGCCACCAGCTCCACCAGCTCCTCCACGCTGGTCTCCCCGCAAAGGTTCTCCACCGCATCGATACCGGCCAGCCCGGCGATCTTTTCACACAGGGCGCGTTCCGGCGGGCTCCCGGTGAGCACGAAGCGGGCTTCCGGGTGCCGGACGGTGAGGCGCCGGATGGTCTCCGCAAAACGCTCAGCCGGCCACATCTTGTAGTGGTCCGCCGCCCCGGCCTGGATGCCAATACGCAAGCCCGGGCTCTTCCTGCGCGAAAGACGGGCCGGCAGCGTCAGGGGCGGCGTCTCCATGT
>JALVUB010000201.1 GCA_027023915.1 Sedimenticola sp. | reverse complement strand
AAAACGGCCCAAAAGGCCCCCTCTAGCCATTTCAGAGAGGATTTTCGGCGAGCGATTCGTTGGAAGATTGGAAAAAATCATCCGAGTGGCTTATTGCTTGGGAAAACGGAAATTTTCAGAGAATCCTATGCGTTATTCTTCGGTTTGTGCCGTAAGAGATGCCTTAGTTGGGTTATTCTCGATGTTCTGGTAAACATGAAAGTTTCTATCCCCGACCCAGTGCGACTCCTGGATTTCTGGCGCCAAGTGGAGTTTTTCATTCCTTTCAATTATGACGAGCGCCGGACCGATCACGATCGTTTCATGGGCGAACGGGAGCTTGCAGGTCAGGAAACTGGCAAAACGTTGTGGAGCTGGCCCGCCCCCCAGGGGCAGGTGGTGAGTGGTTTTTCTCTTTATCTGGGGCTGTTTTCAACAGCGGCGGCGGAGAAGCGGGTCCAGACCCTTCTGAGATTCGGTACGGATGATCTCGAAACTGAACAGCGCCTCCGATCACGGAGCACGACCAGCTGCATGGCGCTTTTACATCTGGATGAAAAAGGCGTGCCAAAATGGGATCGGGTTTCGGTTTCGACCTTTCCCTGGGCGTTGGGGCAACTGGAGAAAGCGGGCCATCCGGCGCGGCTCGAATTCCAGGCCTGGCTAACCGCCGAAGCGAATTTGAAAGCCTTGTGCGAAGGTTTCCGCAAGCCGCGCATCTTGCCCGACCAGGATCCGCCGCCACTGAGCCCCAACGAGATACTGCGGCTGGTGGAGCTGTTGGAACAGTGGTGCGGGGGCGCGCCGCCTGGCCAGGAGCGGCAACACCGTTTGGTTGCCATCCAACCGATGTTTCGCAAGGCATCGAAAAGAAAGAGGGTGGGTGCGCGCGCGCAGGAGGCGCCGTGTTCCGAAGAAGATGACGACATGGAAGTCGACATTCTCAACAGCTTCTATGCCCAGGATCTAGCCAGGATCGAGACGCGTTACCGCCCTGGCGATACCGCCCTTGGCGCCTATCTGGAACCAATTGACCCCCGGGGCGCCATCGATCTCTACACGCCGGACGGCCGAAAAAAGCTCTATCAAACACTGTGGCCGACCTCTTTGCCCCTGGGGCGCTGGCCGGCGGAAGACCACCATGCGCTCAGCCTGATGCAGCAGTTCGCCGTCAACATGGCTTTGAAACGCTTGCGTGAACGGCCGGGGCTTTTTTCCATCAACGGGCCACCCGGCACCGGCAAGACCACTCTGCTGCGCGATTTGATCGCCGACATCGTGGTGGAAAGGGGAAATGTGTTGGCCGGTTATGAAAAGGCCAACGACGCTTTCGCCAAAGGCACCATCACCCACCTCTCTGCCAGTGGGCAGGTTTCCGAATTGGTGCGATTACGCCCCGAACTCTGTGGCCATGAAATTCTGGTGGTCTCCTACAACAACACGGCGGTGGAAAACATCTCCCGTGAGCTGCCGCAAGCCGCGGCTTTGGGGCGGCGGAGCTGGCGCGCCTCCGATGGCGCGCCCGAACTGAACTATTTGCGTCCGGTCGCTATCAATGTGGCAGCCAGAAAACCCAACGGTCGTTACAAAAACCTCGATTCGGATGAAACCCCCTGGGGTCTGGCAGCCGCTGTGTTGGGCCGAAAGGAAAACCGCAGGCGGTTCAAAGACAATCTGCTGTTCGAGTCCGGCGCCAATGCCGAGTCACCGGCTCCTGGCTATGATCCGGCGCTTCATCAGACGCTTTATGAATGGCTGCGCAACAACCAGGGCCAACTCGATTTTGCCAGGGCGCGAGCGCGTTTTCTCAAGCTCAAGGCCCGGGTGGAAGCCCGGCGCCAGGATCGAGAGCGACAGGTGGAACACCATCTGTTGCGCAAGGAGATCGAAAATATCGAGTCGGCCATCGGGCGTCTGGATGAACGGCTGAACCTGCTCAAAGCGCTGAAGCCACCCTTCTGGCGTCGTTGGTTCACCGCCGAAGGGCGTGCGGCCTGGCGTGATCTTCGCAACCGGCGAAAAGAACTCGACGACCATCGGCAAAGGTTGATTCGCAGATCGATCAATGCACACGCCCGGCTCGATACCCTGATCCGCAAGGCCGGCGGCGACAAAGCCCTCGAAGCGCTGGAGCAGGAGTTGCCGCCGGTTTTGGTGCCTGCTTCTCTGGATGAACTGGAACAGGCGCAGTGGCAGATCGAGGGATTGTGGCGTGATCCGACTCTGGACCGTCTTCGTGCCGAACTTTTTGCTTCAGCGCTGGCTCTGCACGAGGCCTGGCTAACAGAGGCCAAGTCGGTGCTGATTCCAAATCTGTTCGGCCTCAAAGACCTGCTCGACGGTCATCCCCGGCTCGGTCGGGAACAGGCGCTGACGTTATGGCAAACCCTGTTCATGATCGTGCCGGTGGTCTCTAGCACCCTGGCGTCCGTTGCCACCCAGTTCAGGCAGCTGAAAGAGGGTGATCTGGGTTGGGTGCTGATCGACGAAGCTGGTCAGGCGCCTCCGCAGACGGTGGTGGGCGCCTTGTGGCGTGCCCGCCGGGCCGTGGTGGTAGGCGATCCTTTACAGATCGAGCCGGTGTTCACGGTGCCCGCCGGTTTGGTCGAAGCCCTGATGAATGTCAATGAAGTTGGGCAGGACCAGCATGTTTCTCCCCATCAGGTATCGGCCCAGGTTCTGGCCGATGCCGCCAATCCCTACGGTGCTTCGATTGGAGAGAGCGAGGCACGCCAGTGGCTAGGCGCACCGCTGCGGGTTCACCGTCGATGTCTCGATCCCATGTTCAGTCTGGCCAATGAGATCGCCTACCAAGGCAAGATGGTCCAGGCCACTGAGGCACCTGCATCTTCCGAAATCGGCGGGCTCGAGCTGCTGCCTAGCAGTTGGGTCCAGCTCGGCGGGTCAACCCGTGATCGCCAGTTGGTGGAGGAACAAGTTGAGTTAGTGGTCTCCGCCCTCCAGCGGTGGCGTCAAGCCGTTGATAGCGATCCACCGCTCTTTGTGATTACCCCTTTCCGGCGCATTGCCAAATCGTTGAAGGAGAGGTTGGTCAAAGTGGGGGTTGGCAAGGCGTGGGTGGAGCGTCACGTGGGTACGGTCCATACGTTTCAGGGCAAAGAAAGTCTTGTTGTCTGGCTGGTGCTCGGTTGCGATCAGAGGACTAAAGGTTCTGCACGCTGGGTAGCAAGTAAGCCCAATTTACTCAACGTGGCTCTCACTCGTGCTCGGCTGCGTTGCTTTATAGTAGGCGATCGCACCCTGTGGGCTGGCCTGCCACATTTTAATTTCATTGACGAAACCAAATTACAAACCATCAGCCCTCGCTCTTTTCTTGATCAATATAAACAGGGGTGATTAGCTGTTTTCGGGTGGTTCGCACGAGTCTCGCTAGAAACTCCGCCTGAATTCACAGAATAACCGCAACGCCTGAAGCTGAAGAGGGAGTCAGTTGCCGCCTAGAATGGGTGGCTCTGACCCCAAACCCAGACAGGCATGCACATGAGGCACTACAGGCAACTGACTCAGGAGGAACGATACCAGATTTCGGCACTCAAGCGGCTGGGCCACGCGCAACGACAGATCGCACGGGAACTGGGCCGGTCGCCCAGTACCATCAGCCGCGAGCTGCGGCGCAACCAGGGGGTGGACGGCTATGCCGCGGAACGGGCACAGCGGATCGCGGACAAGCGACGACGAGAGGCCCGCAAGTTCCACAAGCGGATTCCGGCACTGATTGCCTGGGTAGAAGAGCGGCTGAGGGAGGACTGGAGCCCTGAGCAGATTGCAGGATCGGCAAGGGCCATGGGCTATCCCCTGGTCAGCCACGAATGGATCTACCGGCACATTGAGCGGGACAAGGCAGCAGGAGGTGAGCTGTACCGGCACCTTCGTCATCAGAGGAAACGCTATCGGAAGCGCTACGGAAGCCAGGAGCGGCGGGGTCGGATCATCGACCGGGTGGGCATCGAGGAGCGGCCGTCGGTGGTGGACGAACGCGCTCGTATCGGTGACTGGGAGGGCGATACCATCCGGGGCAAAGGGCGATCCGCCCTGGTGGCCCTGGTGGAGCGAAAGAGTCGGCAGGTGGTGATCCAGAAGGTGGGGCGGGCGACGGCAGAGCAGACCGCAGCGGCGGTCACGAAGGGTTTGGGCGCAGTTGCCGAGGTTGTGGAGACCATCACTTTCGACAACGGCAAGGAGTTCGCCTACCACAAACAGATCGCCGAGGCGCTGGGGTGCGACGTGTACTTCGCCCGGCCGTACCATAGCTGGGAACGTGGGACGAACGAGAACACGAATGGCCTGATCCGGCAGTACTTTCCGAAGGGGACGGACTTCGATCAGGTGACAGACGAGGAGATTGCGGAAGTGGAGCGCAAACTGAACATGCGACCGAGGAAACGGCTTGGCTACCGGGCGCCGATTGAGGTGTTTTGCGAAGGACTATATGGACAGGATGCTACATAGGGCGGTGTTGCAGTTATTGGTTGAATTCAGGCAGAGAAAAATTGCCATCCCGGTATGGCAGGCTGAAGCCCGACATGCCGAGGATACTCAGCCCCGCCATTTTTCCACCAGCCGGACAACGGCCCGCGTCAGCGCGGTTTCGGGATCGCGTAGGGCCATCTCCGGGGTGGTCTTTTCATCGACGAGGGAGCGGGCGGCGTGCAAACCCAGCGCCTGAAGGCCGGCGTGGTCGAGCGTGATCTGGCCGGCCACTGCCGCCACGGGCACGCCGTGACGGGCGGCGATGCGGGCCACCGCCACCGGCACTTTGCCGTGGCGGCTCTGTTCGTCGAGACGGCCTTCGCCGGTGATCACGAGGTCGATCGGGTGCTGGTGGAAATGTTCCTCGAAGCCGGTGAGTTCCGCCACCAGCTCGAAGCCGCGTACCAGGCGGGCGCCCAGAAGCAGGAGGCCGGCGCCCAGCCCGCCCGCAGCGCCGGCGCCCGGCACCTGGGCCACCGCCAGGCCCAGCGTTTGTTCCACCACTTTGGCGAAGCGGCGCAGGCCGCGTTCCAGTCGTTCCACCTGTTCCGGCGTGGCGCCTTTTTGTGGAGCGAACAGCCGGGCCGCGCCCCGCGGGCCGTGGAGCGGGGTGGTGACATCGGTGGCGCCCAGCAGCTCCACATTTTCCAGCGGCAGTTCCGGGACCTCGATACGGGCCAGCCGCTCCAGCGCGCCACCGCCGGGTGGCAGCGGCCGGCCGTGCCGGTCGAGGAAGCGGAATCCGAGGGCGGCAAGGCAGCCGGTGCCGGCGTCGGTGGTGGCGCTGCCGCCGAGAAAGACCACCACCCGCCGCATGCCGGCGCGCAGGGCATGGGCCAGCAGCTCGCCGGTGCCGTGGCTGGTCGTTTCCAGCGGGCGGCGTTCATCGCCGGGCAGCAGGGTGAAGCCGGAGGCGAGGGCCATTTCGATGGCGGCGCCGGCCACCTCGCAGAAGCGCCGGGCGGAAAGGCTGCCCTTGAAGCTGTCGGGGGCGAGCAGGATGGAAGGTTTGGCTTCAGACAAGTTGCGTCAGCAGCCGCTCCAGCGGCGCCGGCAGCAGTCCCTGTTCCAGCGAGTAGAGAAAGTTTTTGATCTCCAACCCCAGCTCGGTGTCGCCCTCAAGCTGGAGCCTTCGCTGGAAGAAGAGAGTGTCGGGATCTTCCTTGCCCAGGGTCAGCACCAGGAACTCGCGGAGGGTGCCGCCGAAGCGTACGTCGGGCCGGCGGGCAGGAGAGGCGGCGGTCAGGCGGCCTTGCCGGAGAGTGATGCGGTAATCCAGTGCCAGGTCGGTCACCTCCACCTGTAGCACCCTGTTCCGCAGAAACCAGAGCTCGTCCCGCGCCAGCGGCCCGGCGAAAAGGCGGTTGAGCAGGAATGCCAGGCCGGTGGCGTGAACGCCCGGTGGCAGCAGGCGCCCCGGGAGCTGTAGCAATTTCCCCGGCGGAGGCGGGGGAAGGGGGAGTCTGGACAGTGGCATGATCGCAAGGTCGCCATGGAGTTTGGTGCGAATTATGCCATTGGGCGCAGGGTTGGCCTTTTGAGGGAGGTCAAGGAAGAGGGTTTTTGGGTTTTCTATAAGGTTTTGACAATACAGGCTTTTCCTGGAGAAACCGAGTGAAGATTGGAGAACCTCCGCTGCAACGTCCGGCACCTTTTCCACTATTCGCCCTGGGTTTCCGCCCCTTTTTCCTGGCCGCAGCCGTCTCGGCGCTGGTCCTCGTGGGGCTGTGG
>JALVUB010000200.1 GCA_027023915.1 Sedimenticola sp. | reverse complement strand
GAGCACGATCTCGCTCACCGCGTTGTGCAGGTAGTGGCCGCCCTGGCCCGGCAGGTGGTGCTCGATGAGAACCGCCTCGGCGCCGGGCTCCAGGATCACCAGGTTGCGCGGCTGGGCCAGGCGGGGCGTTTCCCCGTCGGTGCTGTTGAGCCAGAAGAGCTCGATGGGGGATTCCAGCTTCACCCCCGCCGGCAGGTGGAGAAAGAGGCCGTCGTTCACCAGGGCCGTGTTGATGGCGGTGAAGAGGTGGGCGTCCGGCTCAGCCACGCTGCCCAGGCGGTTCTTTACCCGCTCGTCGCCGGAGGCGATGGCCTCGGCCAGGCTGCCTGCGGTCACTTCAGGCGGCAGCAGCGCCACGTCGGAGAGCCGCGGCATGAACCAGCCGTCCACGAACACCAGGCGGTGGGGGGTGACCGCTTCCGGCACTTCGCCTTCATAACCCGCCGGGCGGCTCGCCACCGGCTGGAAGCGCGCCTTGAGCAGCGGCTCCACGTTGGTGTAGCGCCACGCCTCCTGCTTGCGGTTGACCAGGGGCAACTGCTCGATCAGCCCACCCGCGCGGCGCTGGATCTCTTCCAGCCAGGGGGCGGAAGCGGGGGTTGCCGCCTCCAGCAGCGATTTCGCCCAGCCTTTTTGCAGCTCGGCGGTGATCATGCCGCGGCCTCCTCCAGAATCCAGCCGTAACCCTTTTCTTCAAGTTCGAGCGCCAAGTGCTTGTCTCCAGAACGAATTATCTGGCCATGCGCCAGCACGTGGACGTGGTCCGGCTCGATGTAGTCGAGCAGCCGCTGGTAGTGGGTGATGACCAGGAAGGAGCGCTCCGGGTTGCGCAGGCTGTTGACTCCCTCGGCGACGATGCGCAGGGCGTCGATGTCGAGGCCGGAGTCGGTCTCGTCGAGGATACCCAGCTTGGGCTCCAGCAGGGCCATCTGCAGGATCTCGTTGCGCTTCTTCTCGCCGCCGGAGAAACCGGCGTTGACGCTGCGCTTGAGCAGCTTCTCGGGCAGCTTCACCACCTCGGCCTTTTCGCGGATCAGCTTCATGAAGGCCACCGCGTCCAGCTCCTCCTCGCCGCGGCCCTTGCGCACGGCGTTGAGCGCCTCGCGCAGGAAGGTCATGTTGTTCACGCCCGGCAGTTCCACCGGGTACTGCATGGCGAGAAAGATGCCGGCCCAGGCGCGCTCCTCGGGCTCCATCTCCAGCAGGTTCCTGCCCTCGAAGAGCACCTCGCCCTCGGTCACCTCGTAGCCGTCGCGGCCGGCGAGCACGTAGGAGAGGGTGCTCTTGCCGGAGCCGTTGGGGCCCATGATGGCATGCACCTCGCCCTTGCCGATCTCCAGGTTGAGCCCCCGGAGGATCTCCTTGCCCTCCACGTTGACGTGCAGGTTCTTGATGCTAAGCATGATGTTGTTGCTCCAAGATATTGAAATTCTTTAGTATATCTCCCTCTCCCTCTCCCTCTGGGAGAGGGTCGGGATGGGGGGATCAAAACCGGCTTACCCCACCGCCCCCTCCAGAGTAATGTTCAGCAGCTTGCGCGCCTCCACCGCGAACTCCATCGGCAGCTCGTTGAACACCTCCTTGCAGAAGCCGTTGACGATCATGGAGACGGCGTCCTCCTCTTTCAAGCCCCGCTGGCGGCAGTAAAAGAGCTGGTCTTCGCTGATTTTTGAGGTGGTGGCCTCGTGCTCCACCTTGGCGGTGGGGTTGCGCACCTCGATGTAGGGGAAGGTGTGGGCGCCGCACTTGTCGCCGATGAGCAGGGAGTCGCACTGGGTGTGGTTGCGCGCGTTTTCCGCCTTGGGGCCCATGCGCACCAAGCCGCGGTAGGCGTTCTGGCCGTGGGCGGCGGAGATCCCCTTGGAGACGATGGTGGAGCGGGTGTTCCTGCCGAAATGGTACATCTTGGTGCCGGTGTCGGCCTGCTGGCGGCCACGGGTGACCGCCACCGAGTAGAACTCGCCAACCGAGTCGTCGCCCTGGAGGATGCAGCTGGGGTACTTCCAGGTGATGGCCGAGCCGGTCTCCACCTGGGTCCAGGAGATGTGCGAGCGGTCGCCGCGGCAGTCGCCCCGCTTGGTGACAAAGTTGTAGATGCCGCCCACGCCGTTCTCGTCGCCGGGATACCAGTTCTGCACCGTGGAATACTTGATCTTGGCGTCCTCCAGGGCGATCAGCTCCACCACCGCGGCGTGGAGCTGGTTCTCGTCGCGCATGGGCGCGGTGCAGCCCTCCAGGTAGCTCACGTAGGCGCCCTTGTCGGCGACGATGAGGGTGCGCTCGAACTGGCCGGTCTTGGCCTCGTTGATGCGGAAATAGGTGGAGAGCTCCATGGGGCAGCGCACCCCCTCGGGCACATAGACAAAGGTGCCGTCGCTGAACACCGCCGCGTTGAGGCAGGCGAAGAAGTTGTCGGTGTGGGGCACCACGCTGCCCAGGTATTTCTTCACCAGCTCGGGGTGTTCGTGCACCGCCTCGGAGATGGAGCAGAAGATGACCCCCGCCTTGGCCAGCTCCTCGCGGAAGGTGGTGGCCACCGAGACGCTGTCGAAGACGGCGTCCACCGCCACCCCGGCCAGGGCCTTCTGCTCTTCCAGGGGGATGCCCAGCTTGTTGTAGGTCTCGATCAATTCGGGATCGACTTCATCCAGGCTTTTGGGACCATCACCCACCTTCTTGGGCGCGGAATAATAGGAAATGGCCTGGTAGTCGATGGGGTCGATCTTCAGGTGCGCCCAGTCCGGCTCCTCCAGGGTGAGCCAGTGGCGGTAGGCCTTGAGGCGGTACTCCAGCATCCACTCCGGCTCGTTCTTTTTCTCTGAAATGAAGCGGATGGTATCCTCGTTCAGGCCCGGGGGGAGGGTGTCCGACTCCACCTCGGTGACGAAGCCGGCCTCGTAACCCGCCTTGACCAGGTCGTCCAGTTCCCGTTGCGTGCTCATCTGCGCTCAAGCCCAAAATGTTGAGTAATTTAGTATGTTATTATCATGGGCGTTCGCTGTCACCCATTCAATACCCTTTTTTGTAGTGTTGAATTTCCACGGAATCCATGATGAAAAAGCCCCATATCCAGACCGCCATCCCCTTGCGCCGCTATGAAATCGACACCTTTTCGGTGGTGGTGCTGGGCGAGATCGAAAGCGATGATCCGGTGAACTACAAATACATCATGGCTTTTGTGGACATGGGCGAATCCGAGCCGATGATGTACATCACCTCGGAAGAGAATCCGCCGGGAGAGCGGGAACATGGCCGCTACCGGGTGCGGGTGCTGCTGGGACGCGAAGAGCGGGAGATGGGCTCGGACGAGTTCCCCGGCGACCTGGAGCAGTTCACCGACTATGGATTGCAGCTCGGCGCCCGCCTGCTGCAATTGATGGGGGAGGAGCCGGTGCGGCTCATGTAACGCGGGAGAGGTTATCCATGCTGCCTTCATTTCAAAGGAATTCATGCGCATTGGTGATTCTGCTGGCGCTTGTCCTGAGCGGCTGCACAGCCTTGGGGCCGCGCACGGTACCCGCCGACCGTTTTGACTACAACGAAGCCATTGCCGATTCCAGCCGGCAACAGATGCTGCTCAATCTGGTGCGGATGCAATATTGGGATTTCCCCTCGTTTCTGGCGGTCAGTTCCGTCATCACTTCCTACACCTACGAGGGAGGGGCGGGAATCAGCGGTGACACGGGCTTTAATGACCCCAACGCCGACAAACTGAGCGCCAACGCCAACATTCACTATACAGAACGCCCCACCATCACCTATACCCCCATCTCCGGCCACGAATTCATCCGCCGGATGCTGGTGCCCATCCCCGTGCGCACGCTGTTCGCCATGGCCCAGTCGGGCTGGACGGTGGATCTGCTTCTGCTCACCGCCATCCACCGGATCAACGATGTGGAGAACCTCTCTTTTGCAACCATTCCCCCGCCTGGTGAGATTGAGCTCAACAGCCAGCGTCGCCGTGACCTTGAAAACGCAGGCCGGTTCCAGCGGGTTATCCATCTGCTGCTCACTCTCGAGGACGAGGGGGTTATCGAGTTCCAGGAACAAACAGACAAGAAAAGCAGGCTGCCGGCGATGGTGATCTCCCGCCACCTGAACGCGAAACAACGAAAACAGGTCAGGGAATTCAGGGCCTTGTTGAAACTGGACCCCCGCTATGACGTTTTCCGGGTCACCACGCGGATGACCCGCCGGAAGCCGGACGAGATCACCATTCAGTCTCGTTCGCTTCTCGCCATCATGGCCTTCATTTCCAAGGGCGTGGACACGCCGTTGGAACACCAGAAAAAAGGCTGGAGCGCCAACGAACCGATCCTCAACAAAAAAGGCAGACGGATCATCCCCTTCCATGTGCGGGTGGCCAGGAAACGCCCGGAAGACGCTTATCTTGCGGTGAAGTACAAGGGGTACTGGTTCTATATCGACCCCAGGGACCGGCAGAGCAAGCGGTTGTTCAACTACCTGTTGGCGCTGTTCCAGCTCCAGGCCCCGGCGCCCGACTCATCCGCGCCAGTGGTGACACTTCCAGCCGGTTGATTCAGTTGCCGATTTTCAGCCAAACCATCCACTTGGGATTGCCGGTGGAATAATCCTGCTCAAAGGGCCATACCGGTTGCCGGTTTTTGCCGTCATCGGTTGTTTTGTCAATATTGATTCCCAGCGTAAACGGTCTGTTTCTGGGAATGGGAATATCTTCCAACTTGACGGCGGCCTCATACATCCGCGTCTCTCCCTGAAGATAGGTGGCGGCTTTTGGAGCCGGGAAGACGTGGTCGTCGTAGATGGTATCGAAAGTTTTCCAACGGATCTTTTTCGGCAGCTTGTCCCGTTCGCGCCAGTCGCTGATCTTGGGTGCGTCTTCAGGCTTGATTCTGTTGCCTCGAACGCCTTTGCTGGGCGCGCTCCCCCTGCCATAGATGAAGAAATATTCATTGGCAAAATGGGGCGAGAGATGTTGGTGGAAAACCACCATCATGCTGTCCAATGACGATGCCGACGGATTGCCTGGAACGGCGCCCCCCAGATAGAGAAACTCTCCGTCGGTTTTGACGAAGATCCGGCCCTTGGAGCCCTTGGGCGCGAACACCAGGGAATCATTCCACTCCTCATCCAGCACCCCGTCTATCGTTACCGCTTTTCCCCTGGGAACCTGGTACACCATGACGCCGTCGGGCGGTTGGACCCGTTCGGTCATGGCGGCGATCACATTTCTGATCGCCTTTTCCTCCGGCCAGGGATCGGGCCAATCGTGGCGGAAAAGTATGATGCTCTCCTGTTCTTCGCTATAGGTGTTTCGTTTCCACTTGCAGCGCTGCAACCGGGCGAACAGCTTGTCCAGATCGGCTTTTGGTGAAATCAGGCGGTCGATGTCGGCAAGCAACCGGGGGCAGGGGGAGGGCTCCCGCGCAATTTCATCCAGGAACTTTTTCAACTTTTCCGGAATTTTGGCGGGCTTGTGCCAGGACTCGGCTTTTGGTGCTTGCACGGTTTGCACCACCGTCTGTTTCCCAACGGGCAGCGGCCCGAGGGGAGCCGCCGTCTGATTGAGCGCCTGTTTTCCCTTCATTGCGCGGTTGACCGCCGGCTCGCTCTTTGGCGGGGTGGCACGCGCGTTGGCAACCCGTTTGCTGGAAACCTGGGCCGGGCGTTGTACTTGTTTTTTCTGGATTTGAACCGGCGTGCCGGAAGTTTGTTGGTTGGAATGCAAGAAAATTTTTGCCGCCACGACGATAAACAGGCCCACAAAAGCAACTTCACTCACCAAAACCAATTTACGAACACCCCTGGGCAGTGCTGTTTTTTGTTGACTAGCAGCTTTGCCTTTGTCCGCAATTCGATGGATTTTAGGGGTGGATGCCGAAGGAGAAACGACCCTGGAAGAAGGAGGGGAGGAACGAATACGGCTTCTGCCGGAAAGAGAACTGAGAACAAAAACAGCAAAGCCGGCAAGGAGCGGAATCCAGCTGTTGTTACTGCCCAGGGCGGTCAACCATGAATTCTTTTTCAATGCCGGCCAGAACTCGTAAATACCGGTCCCAATGAGCGCCAGCCCCACCAAAACCAAAAGCGTGCCGCTGGAGCGGGACGTGCTCCGCTGAATCACGGGCTTGGCGGATTTTTCTTTTTCCCTTTTCAATGCAATAAGTTACTCGACACACTCCACGACCAGCACCACGCCGTCGGCGCCGGTCACCTTCACACGGCTGCCGGCTTCGCACTCGGGTCCCTCGATGCTCCAGAGGGTGTCATCGACCCGCAGCTTGCCGCGACCGTTGACGATAGGCTCATCCAGCGTAAAAACCCGGCCCACGTAC
>JALVUB010000199.1 GCA_027023915.1 Sedimenticola sp. | reverse complement strand
ATGGGAAGGGGGTCTCCCGCTTCGTCGAGGGCAAGCGGGTGGTGGCCGACCGCGACATCGGCCCCCTGGTGGCCACCGAGATGACCCGCTGCATCCACTGCACCCGCTGCGTCCGCTTCGGCGAGGAGATCGCCGGCCTGCGCGAGCTGGGCGCCGTGGGCCGGGGCGAGCACACCGAGATCGGCACCTACGTGGAAAAGAGCATGGCCTCGGAGCTGTCGGGCAACGTCATCGACCTCTGCCCGGTGGGCGCGCTCACCTCCAAGCCCTTCCGCTTCCGCGCCCGCGCCTGGGAGATGAACCAGCACGACGGCGTCGCCTGGCATGACGGCGTGGGTTCCAACATTCATCTCCATACCCGCCGCGGCCAACTGCTGCGGGTGGTGCCGCGCGAGAACGAAGCGGTGAACGAGACCTGGATCTCCGA
The DNA here is from genome assembly GCA_027023915.1 of Sedimenticola sp. GTDB lineage: Bacteria > Pseudomonadota > Gammaproteobacteria > Chromatiales > Chromatiaceae > Thiolapillus. The sequence continues at coordinate 5,981 of JALVUB010000199.1, read as the reverse complement.
CCGCGACCGCTTCAGCTACCAGGGGCTCTACAGCGACGACCGGCTGTTGAAGCCCATGATGCGGGTGAACGGCGAGCTGCGGGAGGTGGAGTGGCAGGAGGCGCTCATCGAGGCGGCCAAGGCGCTCAAGGATACCCCCGCCGAAAAGCTGGGCGCCCTGGTCTCCCCCTCGGCCACCCTGGAGGAGATGCACCTGGCGCGCCGCCTGGTGAACGGCCTGGGCTCGGCCAGCATCGACCACCGTTTGCGGCTGGGCGACTTCCGCGCCCGCCTGGAGAAGCCCTGGCTGGGGCTCAGGTTCGCCGAGCTGGAGCAGGCGGATGCCACCCTGCTGGTGGGCTCCTGGCTGCGCAAGGAGCAGCCTCTGCTCAACCACCGCCTGCGCAAGGCGGCCCTGGCCGGCAACCCGGTGATGACCCTCAACCCGGTGGACTTCCTGTTCAACTTCGACCTGGCGGAGAGGCTGGTCTGCGCGCCGTCGCGCATGGTGGCCGAACTGGCCGGCGTGGCCGCCGCGCTGGGCGCCGACACCGCCGGCGTGCAGACCGAAGCGGGCGCCGGCCACCAGGCGGTGGCCGAACGGCTCAAGGCGGCCGACAAGCCCCTGGTGCTGCTGGGCAACCTCGCCTGGATGCACCCCGATTTCTCGCTGCTGCTGCAACTGGCTCACAACATCGCCGGGGTCACGGGCGGACGCCTGGCCCTCACCGGCGAAGGGGCCAACAGCACCGGCGCCGCCCTGGCCGGCCTGCTGCCGGGCGAGGGCGGGCGCGATTTCGGCTTGATGCGCGAGGAGGGGATGGAGACCCTGCTGCTGTTCAACGTCGAACCCGAGTTCGACACCGCCGACCCGGCCGCCACCGCCGCCCTGCTGGAGGGCGCCAGGGTGATCGCCCTGGCCACCCACCGCTCGCCCTGGCTGGAGGCCCACGCCGATTTTCTCTTCCCGGTGGCGGCGGTGCCCGAGACCTCGGGCACCTTCGTCAACCTGCAAGGGGACATCCAGTCCTTCCGCGGCGTGGTGCCGCCGGCGGGTGAGGCGCGGCCCGGCTGGAAGGTGCTGCGGGTGCTGGGCAATCTCACCGATCTGAAGGATTTCGATTACGAGTCCAGCGAAGCGGTGCGCGACGAGGTGCTGGAGGCGGTGGGCGAGGCGGCCCTCGATAACGCTGCCTTCTCCCTGGAGAAGGGCTCGCCCCGGCTGGAAAGCGCCACCCTGGAGCGGATCGGCGGCGTGCCCATTCACAACGTCGACGCCCTGGTGCGGCGCGCGCCCGCTCTCCAGCAGACGCCGGACGGTTGGCGCGGCGCCCTGCGGCTCCACCCCGACACCGCCGCCGGGCTGGGGCTGGAAGCGGGCGATTCGGCAGTGCTGCGGCAAGGGGAGGGGAGCCTCACCCTGCCGGTGGCGCTGGACGGCCGGGTGGCGCCGGGTTGTGTCTGGTTGCCCACCGGGGTGCCCGGCAGCGAGCTGCTGGGTGAAGGCTTTGGCGCGGTTTCCCTGGAGAAGGCGTGATGGAGTTTCTGATCTCTCTCTACCAAGCCCTGCCGGTGTGGATCCAGATCCTGCTGAAGATCGTGGCCATCCTGTTGCCGCTCATTCTCACGGTGGCCTACTACACCTATGCCGAGCGCAAGGTGATCGGCTACATGCAGGTACGCCTGGGGCCCAACCGCGTGGGGCCCAAGGGGTGGCTGCAACCCATCGCCGACGTGGTCAAACTGATGTTCAAGGAAGTGCTGCTGCCCACCAAGGCGGACCGGCGGCTCTTTCTCATCGCGCCCATGATCAGCCTCGGCACCGCCCTGGCGGCCTGGGCGGTCTTTCCCTTCAACGCCGGAGTGGTGCTGGCCGACATCAACGCCGGGCTGCTCTACATTCTGGCCCTCACTTCCATGGGGGTGTACGGCGTCATCATCGGCGGCTGGGCCTCCAACTCGAAATACGCCCTGCTGGGCTCCATCCGCTCGGCGGCGCAGACCGTCTCCTACGAGATCGCCATGGGCTTCGCCCTGGTCACGGTGCTGATGGCGGCCGGCAGCCTCAACCTGGGGCAGATCGTCGCCGCTCAGGAGGGGGGCTTCCTCCACTGGTTCTGGCTGCCCCTGCTCCCCATGTTCGTGGTCTATTTCATCTCCGGGGTGGCGGAGACCAACCGCGCGCCCTTCGACGTGGCCGAAGGCGAATCGGAGATCGTGGCCGGCTTCCACGTGGACTATTCGGGGATGGCCTTCGCCCTCTTCTTCCTGGCCGAGTACGCCAACATGATCCTGGTCTCGGCGCTCACCGCCCTGATGTTCCTGGGCGGCTGGCTGTCGCCCTTCCAGGGCACCTTCATGGAATCCTGGTTCGACTGGGTGCCGGGCTTCGTCTGGCTGGTGCTCAAGGCCTTCGTCTTCATGTTCTTCTACCTCTGGCTGCGGGCCACCTTTCCGCGCTACCGCTACGACCAGATCATGCGGCTGGGGTGGAAGGTGTTCATTCCCATCACCATCGTCTGGATCGTGGTGGTGGGGGTGATGCAGGTGTATGACATCGGCTGGTGGTTCGACCAGGGAGGCGTGCGATGAAAGCGCTGCTGCACACCATCCGCAGTCTCTTCATGCTGGAGCTCTGGAAGGGGCTGAGCGTCACCGGGCGGTACCTGTTCCGCAAGAAGTTCACCCTCAACTATCCGGAGCAGAAGGCGCCGGTGTCGCCGCGCTTCCGCGGGCTGCACGCCCAGCGCCGCTATCCCAACGGCGAGGAGCGCTGTATCGCCTGCAAGCTGTGCGAGGCGGTCTGCCCGGCCAACGCCATCACCATCGAGGCGGAACCGCGGGAGGACGGCTCGCGCCGCACCACCCGCTACGACATCGACCTGTTCAAATGCATCTTCTGCGGCTTCTGCGAGGAGTCCTGCCCGGTGGACGCCATCGTCGAGACCCGGGTCTATGAATACCATTTCGAGAACACCGACAAGGCGGCCGGCGGCCACATCATGACCAAGGAGAAGCTGCTGGCCATGGGCGACAAGTACGAGGAACAGATCGCGGCCGACCGCGCCGCGCAGGCGAAATACCGGTAAACCGAGATGACCTTCCAGCACTTCCTCTTCTATCTCTTCACCTTCTTCGCCGTGGGCGCGGCGCTGATGGTGATCACCCGGCGCAACCCGGTCCATTCGGCGCTCTTCCTGGTGCTGGTCTTCTTCAACGTGGCCGGCCTGTGGATGCTGGCCGAGGCCGAGTTCCTCGCCCTGGCGCTGGTGCTGGTCTATGTGGGGGCGGTGATGGTGCTCTTCCTCTTCGTCATCATGATGCTGGACGTGGATCTGGCGGCCCTGCGCGCCGGCTTCATCCGTCATCTGCCCCTGGGGCTGCTGGTGGCCGCCATCCTCTTCGTGGAGATGATCGTGGTGCTCGGCCCGGCCCATTTCGGTCTTTCCGTCTATGTGGCGCCCGATCCGGCGCCGGCCGACTACAACAACACCGCCGCCCTGGGTCTGTCCCTTTTCCGCGAGCACCTCTACGCGCTGGAGGTGGCGGCGGTGATCCTGCTGGTGGCCATGATCGCCGCCATCGGCCTGACCCTGCGCAAGCGGCCCGAAACCAAGCGGCAGGTGGTTTCCCATCAGCACCGGGTGAAGAAGGAAGACCGCCTGCGGATAATCAAGATGGCGGCGGAGGAGAAGTGATGATCTCGCTCTCGGAATATCTGTTGGTGGGCGCGCTGCTCTTCGTCATCAGCGTGGTGGGCATCTTCATCAACCGCAAGAATCTGCTCATCCTGCTGATGTGCATCGAGCTGATGCTGCTGGCGGTGAATATCAACTTCGTGGCCTTCTCCCACTTCCTGGGGGATGTCACCGGGCAGGTCTTCGTCTTCTTCGTGCTCACGGTGGCGGCGGCCGAGGCGGCCATCGGCCTGGCCATTCTCATCGTGCTCTTCCGCAACCGCCGCAGCATCGACGTGGACGAACTGGACACACTGAAGGGGTAGGGCGATGGCGAACCTGGAGAATATCTACCTGGCCCTGGTGCTGTTGCCGCTGGCCGGCTCCCTGGTGGCGGGATTGCTGCGCAACCCGATCGGGCGCGCCGGCGCCCACTGGGTGACCATCCTCAGCGTGGGCGGTTCCTTCCTGTTGTCGGCCTACGTCTTCTGGCAGCACGTCTTCAACGGCGCGCCGGTCTACGATGGCACCGTCTATCAGTGGATGGTGGTGGATGGCATGAAGCTGGAGGTCGGCTTCCTGGTGGACAACCTCACCGCCATGATGATCACGGTGGTGACCTTCGTCTCCCTCATGGTGCACATCTACACCATCGGCTACATGGCGGGCGAGGAGGGCTACCAGCGCTTCTTCAGCTACATCGCGCTCTTCACCTTCTCCATGCTGATGCTGGTGATGGCCAACAACTTCCTCCAGCTCTTCTTCGGCTGGGAGGCGGTGGGGCTGGTCTCCTACCTGCTCATCGGCTTCTACTTCAAGCGCGAAAGCGCCATCTTCGCCAACCTCAAGGCCTTCCTGGTGAACCGGGTGGGGGACTTCGGCTTCATCCTCGGCATCGCCGCGGTGGCCATGTATTTCGGCAACCTCCACTACGCCGAGGTGTTCCAGGCGGCGCCGGACCAGGCGGGCACGGTGGTCTCCATCCCCGGACTGGGCGCGGTGTCGCTGATGACGCTGATCTGCATCCTGCTCTTCATCGGCGCCATGGGCAAGTCGGCCCAGGTGCCGCTGCACGTCTGGCTGCCCGACTCCATGGAGGGCCCCACCCCCATCTCGGCCCTGATCCACGCCGCCACCATGGTCACCGCCGGTATCTTCATGGTGGCGCGCATGTCGCCGCTCTACGAGCTTTCCGAGACGGCCCTCAGCTTCGTCATGGTGATCGGCGCCACCACCGCCTTCTTCATGGGGCTGGTGGGCATCGTGCAGAACGACATCAAGCGGGTGATCGCCTACTCCACCCTGTCCCAGCTCGGTTACATGATCACCGCCCTGGGCGCCTCGGCCTACGCCGCCGGACTGTTCCACCTGATGACCCACGCCTTTTTCAAGGCGCTGCTCTTCCTGGCCGCCGGCTCGGTCATCATCGGCATGCACCACGACCAGGACATCCGCAACATGGGCGGTATCCGCAAATACATGCCCATCACCTGGATCACGGCGCTGCTGGGCTCCCTGGCGCTCATCGGCTTCCCCGGCTTTTCCGGCTTCTTCTCCAAGGACGCCATCATCGAGGCGGTGGGGCTGTCGGAGCTGGCCGGGTCGGGTTACGCCCACTGGCTGCTGGTGGCGGGCGTCTTCGTCACCGCCCTCTACAGCTTCCGCATGTATTTCCTGGTGTTCCACGGCGAGGGGCCGCGTGACGAACATGCCAAAGAACACCTGAAAGAGTCGCCGGCGGTGGTGACGGTGCCCCTGGTGCTGCTGGCCATCCCCTCGGTGGCGGTGGGCTGGTACGCCATCGAGCCGCTGCTGTTCGGCGACTTCTTCAAGGGGGTGCTGGCGGTGAGTGACATCCACGACACCCTGGGCGAGATGGCCCACGAATACCACGGCCAGCTTGCCATGATCGGGCACGGGTTGCTGTCGGCGCCCTTCTGGCTGGCCATGGCCGGCCTGGGCACCGCCTGGTACGTCTACATGAAGAATCCGCGGATCGCGGACGACCTGGCCATCCGCTTCGACTGGCTCTACGGCCTGCTGACGCGCAAGTACGGCTTCGACGAACTCAACCAGTGGCTCTTCGCCGGCGGCGCCCGGCTGGTGGGCAAGGTGCTCTGGATCGTCGGCGACCGCACGCTGATCGACGGGGTGGCGGTGAACGGCTCGGCCCGTTCGGTGGGGCTGCTGGCCAACACGGTGCGCTGGCTCCAGAGCGGCTATCTGTACCACTACGCCATCGCCATGATTCTGGGACTGGCGGCCCTGGTCTACTGGTTCGTGCTGCGGTGAGTGGTTTCCACATGTGTAGGTCGGGCTTCAGCC
>JALVUB010000198.1 GCA_027023915.1 Sedimenticola sp. | reverse complement strand
ACTCATTCGCGGCCAACAGCGCCATCACCCTGCGCCAACCCGCCTCGGCCTGTGGACCGGCCTTCTGGAACACCTCGGCCAACTGCGCTCTCTGTTCCCCCGTCAGCCTCTCCTCGAGCCTCCGCCCCTTGGGGGTGAGCCTCAGCCGCTTGACCCGGCGGTCATCCGCATCCCGCTTCGACTGGATGTAACCGTCCTCGATCAGCCGCCGTAGCGGCCGGTTCAGGTACTGCTTGCTCACCCGCATGATCTCCAGCAGCTCCTTGACACTGCATCCCGGGTTGCGGCCAACGAAATAGAGAACGCGGTGATGCACGCGCGAATAGTCCAAGGCCCCGAGCCGTTCGTCAGGGTGGGCGGTGATGGCGCGAAAACCGAAGTGGAGCGCCTCCAACGCCTGGTTCAGGCGATCCATTTCTTTCGAGGTTCTTTTCGAGTCAACCATATTGACATTTTAGCGGAAGCAACGGCATGATGATATATGTCAACATAATTGACTCAATAAGGAGACTGGAATGAACAAGGGCGTCTGCTGGCTCGAAGGGAGCATCCTGCCCCTGGAAAAGGCTTGCATCCCCGTGCTGGACCACGGCCTGCTCTATGGGGACGGGGTGTTCGAGGGCATCCGCTTCTATGCGGGCGCGCCGTTTCTGCTGGATGAGCATCTGCGCCGGCTGCGGGATTCGGCCCAAGCCATCGCCCTGAGCGTTCCCTGGGATGACGATGAGTTGGCCGGAATCACGGCAGCCGTCGTCGAGGCCTTCGACGGGGACGAGGGTTACATCCGCATGATCGTCACCCGGGGCGAGGGACCCCTGGGCATCGATCCCGCGCCCTGCAAGACGCCACGGCTGATCGTGATCGCCAGCCGCCTGGAGATGGTCAATCATGCCGCGCGGACGCACGGTGTGCGGCTCATCACCGCCGCCACCCGCCGCCTGCCACCGGACGGCCTCGACCCGCGCATCAAGAGTCTCAATTACCTCAACCACATACTGGCCCGTATCGAGGCCAATCGGGCCGGCGCCGACGAGGCGGTGCTTCTCAACGCCCAGGGGCGCGTGGCCGAGGGTACCGCCGACAACCTGTTTGTCGTTCGGGAGGGCCGGCTGCTCACCCCGCCGGTGATCGACGGCGCCCTGCCCGGCATCACCCGCGCGCTGATTCTCCAACTGGCCGCCGACTCAGGCATAGAGGCGCGTGAGCAGTCGCTGGCTCCCTACGACCTGCACACCGCCGACGAATGCTTTCTCACCGGTACCGGTGCCGAGCTGATCCCGGTACGTGAGATCGATGGGCGGACGCTGAAGATCTGCCCGGGCCCGGTGTTCCAGCGTTGCAGCCAAGCTTTCCGGAAGGCGATACGAAAATACTGTGGAGGAGAGAGGAGATGAATGAAAGCATACCCATCCTGAACATCGACGATATACCGCTGCTGGAATGGCGCCACGGCGAGCGCTTCGAGGCCCGCATGGCCCGGATTGGAAAACGGTTGGGCGCCAGGAAGCTTGGTTATCGTATCGTTGTATTGCCGCCGGGCAAGGTCGCCTGGCCCGTGCACGCCCACCTGGTGAACGAGGAGATGTTTTTCGTCATCGAGGGCAGTGGCCGCTTGCGGCTGGGTGACAGAAGCTGGCCGCTCAAGTCCGGGGACGTGGTGGCCGTGCCGCCCGGCCCCGACACCCCGCACCAGATTGTCAATGACGGCGATGCCGACCTGAAGTACCTGTGTGTCAGCACCATGGAGGAGCCGGATATCGTGATGATGCCCGAGTCGGGCAAGGTGAACATCATGGCCGGCAGTCCGCCGGGCGGCGACAAGTCGGCCAGAACCCTGTCGGTGTGCCTGCCGCTGGATGCCGCCGTCGATTACTGGGAAGGCGAGGCTTGAACAGGATTCAGTAACCGCCGGTGCGTGCCCCGCCACGCCGCGCCGGCTGTTCCAGCGTTGCCGACAAGCGGTGGGAACGATGCCTCACCCCTCGCTGGCGTGGGGCACGCGGAAGAAGATGGCATAAAGCACCGGCACCAGCAGCAGGGTGAGGAAGGTGGCGAAGCCCAGCCCGGCCATGATGGTGATGGACATGTTGACAAAGAAGACGTCCTGGAGCAGCGGAATCATGCCGAGGATGGTGGTGCCCGCCGCCATGGTCACCGGCCGCAGGCGGCTGGTGGCCGAGTCTAGGATGGCGGTGAAGGGGGGCTTGCCGTCCGCGATCTGCTGGTCGATCTCCTCGATGAGCACGATGGCGTTCTTTATCAGCAGGCCGATGAGGCTCAGCGCGCCGAGCAGGGACATGAAGTCGAAGGCGCCGTTGAAGCCAAGCAGCCCGGCGGTGATGCCGATGATCGCCAGCGGCACCGTAAGCCAGATGATGAGCGGCTGGCGCACCTTTCCGAACAGCAGAATGCTGACGATTATCATCAGCAGGAAACCCACCGGGATGGCCTTGGCGAGCGCCGACTGGGCGTTGCGGGAATCCTCATGCTCGCCGCCCCATTCCAGCTTGTAGCCCGGCGGCAGCTCGATGGCCTCAATCTTGGGCCGCAGGCGGTTGAACAGCGGCGTGGCCAGCTCCCCGCGCGGGTTGCACGAGGCGATGATGGTCTGCTCGCGGTTGCGACCGCGAATGACCGTGTTTTCGAAGCGGGTGCGGAACTCGCTCACCACCTGGGCCACGGGCACCGCCCGCTTGAGCACCGGGCTCCAGACGCGGATGTCCTTGATGTTGCCCACGTCACCGCGCTCATTGGCCGGTGGACGCAGACGGATGGGCAGCATGCGGATGCCGTCACGGAAGCTGCCCACGGTCTCGCCCTCGAAGGCGGTCTTCAGCGCGGCGGCCAGATCCTCGCGGCTGATGCCAAGCTGGCGCCCCACCTGCTCGTTGAAGACCGGTTCGATGTAGGCCACGGGGTTGCGCCAGTCGTCGCGCACCTCCTTGGCCTCGGGATCGGCGCGCATGATCGCCTTGGCCTTCTCCGAGAGGGTGCGCAGCACCACCGGGTCCGGCCCGCTGAAGCGCGCCTCGATCTTGCCGTCACGCCCCGGACCGATGCGCAACGGCTTGATGATGGGATCGAGCTGCGGCATCCGCTCTCTCATGTACTCGTCCACCGCCTCCCAGACGGCCGGGATCTGCTCCCGCTTCTCGGTCTGAACGATGATCTGGGCGTAGGCCGGGCTGGCCTCCTTGGGCTCGTAAACCAGCGAGAAGCGGGCGTCGCCGCCACCGACCAGGGAGGTGGTCTTCACCACGCCGGGCTGCTTGCGCACGAACTCGGCCACTTTCAGGGTGTCGTCGCGGGTGGCGCGGATGTCGGTCCCCTCCGGCTCCCAGATATCGACGAAAAACATGGGCGTGTTGGCGTTGGGGAAAAAGGCCTGCTTGACGAAGCCGTAACCGTAGATCGCCAGCAAAAAGAGCCCCAGCACCGCGGCCACGGTGATCCAGCGGAAGCGGATCACCTGCTTGACGAAGTTGCGATAGACCAGAAAGAACCCCTTGCGGTAGGGGTCTTCCCCCTTGCCTTCGCCACTCTGCTTCGGCTTGATGAAGAGCGCGCAGAGCAGCGGCGTGGTGCTCACCGCCGTCACCCAGGAGAGCAGCAGCGAGATGAGAATGACGTAGAAGAGCGAGCGGGTGAACTCGCCGGTGTTGTCCTGGGAGAGGCCGATGGCGGAGAAGGCGAGGATGCCAATCACCGTGCCGCCCAGCAGGGCGAAGGCGTTCTTGCCCACCACCTCCCGCGCCGCCAGCGCCGGCTTCATCCCGCCCTGAAGCCGGATGAGCATGCCCTCTGCCACCACGATGGCGTTGTCCACCAGCATCCCCAGGGCGATGACCAGGGCGCCGAGTGAGATGCGCTGCAATTCGATGCCATAGAGCTGCATGATGAACAGAGTGCCCGCCACCGTGATGAGCAGCACCGCGCCGATGATGAGCCCGGAGGTGAGCCCCATGAACAGCAACAGCACCAGGATGACGATGAGGATGGCCTCGCCCACGTTGACGATGAAGCCGCTCACCGATTTCTCCACCTCGCCGGGCTGGTTGTAGATAACATCCAGCTTCATTCCCACCGGCACGGTGCCTTCGAGTTCATGCAACCGCTTTTCCAGCGCCCTGCCCACGGCCACCACGTTCTCGCCCCCCCGCATGGAGATGCCGATGGTAAGCGAGGGGGCGCCGTTGAAATAGATAAGCCGGCCCGGCACTTCGTCGTAGAGCCGGTGAATCCTGGCGATGTCCTTGAGATAGACCAGCTTCTTGCCGTCCGACACCAGCAGCACGTCGCCGATGGATTTGACCGACTCGAACTCTCCGGTGGGCTGGATGCGGATATAGTCGCGGCCCACCTTCACCTTGCCGGCATCGGCCACCACGTTCTGCGACTTCAGGATGGCGCCGATGCGCTCCATGGGGATGCCGAGCTCACCCAGTTTCTGACGCGAAATCTCCAGATAGACCACCTCGGGCTGCGCGCCGCCGATGACCACCTTGCGCACGCCAGGCACCAGCACCAGCTGCTTCTTCAGCTCATCGGCCACGTCCTTGAGATCACGGTAGGTATAGCCGGAGCCGTGCAGCGCCAGATAAACGCCATAGACGTCGGCGAAGTCGTCCACGATGATGGGGTTCACCCCCGGCGGCAGCTTGTGCTTCATGTCGGCGATCTTGCGCCGCAGCTCATCGTAGATGTCGGGGAATTGCTCGGAGGTGTACTCGTCCTTGAACTCCAGGTCGATGTCGGACATGCCGGGGCGGGAGATCGACATCTTGATGCGCTTGAGCTGCCCCATGAGCTGCACCGCATCCTCGATGTGGTAGGTCACCTCGTCCTGCACCTGCCTGGCGGTGGCGCCGGGATAGAAGGTGATGATCTTGGCCTGCTTGATGGTGAAATTGGGGTCTTCCAGCTTCCCCATGTGCTCGAAGCCGTAGAATCCCCCGCCCACCAAGATGATGACCAGGAGCCAGGAGACGACCGGCGTTCTGACCGAGTATTCGCCAATGTTCATTTGGCGGACGCCCCCTTCCCCGCGCTGCCTTCACAGCCTCCTTTCGCCGGGCAGCGGCTGAGCAGGATGAGCTTCAGGTCATCGGGGCGGGGCTCGGCCTGCTCCTTCTCCGGCATCAGCCGTACCTTCATCCCCTCGGCGAGGTAGGCGGTGCCGGCGGTGACCACCCGCATCCCCTCCTCGAGCCCCTCGAGCACCTCGACGCGGCTGCCCCGCATCCCGCCCAGCCTGACCTTGCGCGCATGCACGGTGTTATTGCCGTCCACCACCCAGACGATGGGCTCCAGGGCGGCATCGGCGGTGACCGCGGTGAGCGGCAGCAACTGCCCCTCCGTGGCGCGCAGCACGTGGGTGAGATCCACGGTGACGCTGGCGGTCATGCCGGGCAGCACGTTGAGCTGCTCCGGCCTGGGCATGGTGAAGGTCACCTTGAAGGTCTGTGTCTGCGGATCGGCGCGGGTGGAGGCCTCGAGGAACTGCAACGGGAAGCGCTTTTCCGGCAGGGTGTCGAAGGTGGCCCATACTTCCACCCGCCCCTTCTTGTCGCTGCGATCGATCGACTGGATGATATTTTCCGGCACGTCGAAGATCACCTTGAGCCGCGACGTATCGCTCAGCGCCAGCACAGGCTGGTTGGGCCGCACCTCCTCGAACTGTTCCACATAGCGCTTGGCCACGGCGCCCCCGAAAGGCGCGGAAAGACGGGTATAGGCCAGATCCTGCTCCGCCGCCCGCAGGGCCGCGCGGGCGCTCTTGAAGGCCGCCTCCAGCTTGTCGAAATCGGTACGCGAGATGTAGCCCTGCTTGATGAGCTTCTTGGCCCGCAGGAAATCCTTTCTGGCCTTCTGGTAACTGGCCCGGCGGTCATTGACCACGATGCGGTAGTCGGTGTCGTCCAGCCTGGCCAGCAGCTCGCCCTTCTTCACCTCCTGTCCCTCCACCACCAGGATCTGCTTTACCTTGCCGGGGACCCGGAAGGAGAGGTCGGCCTTGTTGAGGGAATCGATGCGCGCCGGGAACTGGCGCACCCCGCCCGTGGCGCCGGCGGTGACCTGCATGGTCTTCACGGGACGAACGGGAGGCTCGCCCGTGGGCTCCTCCGGCTTCTGGCAGCCGGAAAGCACCAGGCCCAAAATCACGAAGGGAAGAAAACAGCGCAAAACGAAGGGCATGACGAAGGTTCTCCCTGGTGTCCACGATAACCGGCGCGCTGCTCCACGGCACGGCTGTCTCGGGGGGGATTATAGGCGGGCTCGGCAAAGGATGTCACCGCGGAAAACGACGCTGTGGCACCCCGCGGGGATGCGGTTCTGCTAATCTTTCGCCCGACGACCGCTTTGCCATCAAATCAATCGAATGAAACAGCTTAGCCGGGAAAACAATTTCTTCTATCTCTGCA
>JALVUB010000197.1 GCA_027023915.1 Sedimenticola sp. | reverse complement strand
TTGGTGCAGCCGATGAAGCGGCCATGGCGTCCCAGCCGGATGGCGAGGTCGCCGCCGCACTTGGGGCACTTCTCGTCGATCCTCTCCTGGGTGACGTCGGAGCGCTTGACGTTCTCCTGGGTGTGATCCACCTGTTCCTTGAAGGGTTTCCAGAACTTGCGCAGCAGCGGCACCCATTCCTCCTCGCCGCGCGCCACCGCGTCCAGTTCGTCCTCCAGGTGGGCGGTGAAGTCGTAGTCAACGTAGCGGTTGAAGTAGTTGGTGAGAAACTTGTTCACCACCCGGCCCACGTCGGTGGGGTGGAAGCGCTTCTTCTCCAGCTCGGCGTAGCCGCGGTCCTGGAGGGTGGAGATGATGCTGGCGTAGGTGGAGGGGCGGCCGATGCCGTGCTCCTCCAGCGCCTTTACCAGGCTCGCCTCGCTGTAGCGCGGTGGCGGCTCGGTGAAGTGCTGCTCCGGGCGGATGGCCACCAGTTCCACCGTTTCACCCTCGGTGAGGGGCGGCAGCATCTTCTCCTCGCTTTTGGCCGCTTGCCTGGTGTCGTCCCGGCCCTCCTGATAGACCGTCATGAAGCCGGGGTTGACCACTGTTGAACCGCTGGCGCGAAACAGATTGTCTGGGCTGCCGGCGGCCAGGTCAGCGGTGACAGTGTTCAGGGTGGCGTGGATCATCTGACAGGCCAGCGTGCGTTTCCAGATCAGTTCATAGAGTCGTGCCTGCTCCTTGGTGAGATGAGACGCAAGCTCTTTGGGATGGCGCTGGATGGAGGTCGGGCGGATCGCCTCGTGGGCCTCCTGGGCGTTTTTGGACTTGGTCTTGAAGATGCGCGGCGTGGAAGGCAGTTGCTCCTTGCCGTACTGCCGGGCGATGTAGTCGCGAATCTCGGCCACCGCCTCGTCGGCCAGGTTGAGCGAATCGGTCCGCATGTAGGTAATGAGACCCACCGTCTCGCCGCCGATGTCCACCCCTTCATAGAGCTGTTGCGCCACCCGCATGGTGCGGTTGGTGGTGAAACCGAGCTTGCGCGACGCCTCCTGTTGCAAAGTAGAGGTGGTAAAGGGGGCGGCGGGATTGCGCCGGCGCTGTTTCTTCACCACCTTGTGGACGCTGAGCTTGCCGCCCGCCGCTTGCAGCAGCTTTTTCTCAACCTCGCGGGCCTGCTTCTCGGCGGTGATGGTGAACTGCTCCACTTTGTCACCCTGGTACTGGATCAGCTTGGCGGTGAAGGGCTGGGCCTCTTTTTTGACATCCGCCTCCACGGTCCAGTATTCCTTCGGCTTGAAGCGTTCGATCTCCTCCTCGCGCTCCACGATCATGCGCAGGGCGGGGCTCTGCACCCGGCCGGCGGAGAGCCCGCGCCTCACCTTTTTCCAAAGGAGCGGCGAAAGGTTGAACCCCACCAGATAGTCCAGTGCGCGTCTCGCCTGCTGCGCGTTCACCAGATCCATCGACAGCTCGCGGGGGTTGGCGACGGCATCCTGCACCGCCTTCTTTGTGATTTCGTTGAAGACCACCCGATAAACCGGCTTGTCCTTGAGCAGGCCGCGTTTCTTCAGGATCTCGTAAAGGTGCCAGGAGATGGCCTCTCCCTCGCGGTCGGGGTCGGTGGCCAGATAGAGGGCGTCGGCCTTCTTCAGCTTGTCGGCGATGGCCTTGATATGGCGCTGGTTGCGGTCGATCACCTCGTACTTCATGGTGAAGTCGTGATCGGGGTCCACCGCGCCCTCCTTGGGGACCAGATCGCGCACGTGGCCGTAGGAGGCCAGGACTTCAAAATCCTTGCCCAGGTATTTCTTGATGGTCTTGGCCTTGGCCGGCGATTCGACGATGACGAGATTCATGGGGTTCCGTGGTGAGGTTGAAAAAAACCTGTAGGCGGAAATCCAGGCCGGCGGCACCGGCCCGAAGCCCGACCTACAGGCTGGTTTGTTCTTTTTTTACGGATAACCCGCTGATGGATGGCTGTCAAGTGGGAGGACAGGTGCGGCTTGGATTAATGCAGCAGGGCGTCGTCGCCGTTGTAGATCATCTCTTCCATGAGCGCGAAGGCGCTTTCGTGGCCGGGGCGGTTGAGCAGCACCAGCAACACGATCCACTTGACGTCATCGGCGCTCAGTTCGGGGTTGTCCAGGGCCATGGCCCGTTCGATCACCAACTCGCGGCTGGCGGCGTCAAGAATGCCAATCTGTTCCAGATAGAGCAGCATGCCACGGGTCTCCAGGTCGAGCTTCTGCTGCTCCTGGTCGGTGTAGATGCGGGCGGAGTGGCGGCTGGTGCCGGCCGCTTCGGTGAGCGCCCCCTGACGCCAGGCCAGCTCGTCCAGCCAGTCGAAGGCCTTGTGGATCTCTTCGGTGGTGAACCCGGCCTGGGCCAGTTCCTCCTCCAGCATGATCTGATCCTGGGGCTGGTTGTCGGCGTCCATGTAGTTTTCGTAGATGAAGATGAGGACTTCGAGGAGGTTTTCGTTCACGATCAAAATTCCTGTTCTGTTCCGTTGGAGGGAGGCCGGCGGCAGTAGAGACCGCCGGGGGCCAGGGTCACGACGTCCTCCATTTCAAGCAATAGTAACATGGAGGAGACCACCTCGGCCGGGAGGCCGGTGCGGGCCACCAGGGTGTCGGTGGAGACTGGATCGAATCCCATGGCATCCAGCAGGTTTTGGTAGTCAGGATCGCTGGCGTCGGTTTGTGGTTCGGGTTCCGGTTCCTGTTGTTTTTCCGGAGAAGATTTTTCCAGCCAGGGGCGCAGTTGCGGCGCCAGCTCTTCCAGCACGTCGTCCGCCTGCTCCACCAGCTTGGCGCCCTGGCGGATCAGGCGGTGGCAGCCCCGCGCCAGGGGGTTGTGGATGGAGCCGGGAATGGCGAACACCTCGCGCCCCTGCTCGCCGGCCTGACGCGCGGTGATGAGGGAACCGCTCTTGAGCGCCGCCTCCACCACCAGCACCCCCAGGGAGAGGCCGCTGATGATGCGGTTGCGGCGGGGAAAATGGCCCGCCTTGGCGGCGGTACCCGGCGGGAATTCCGAGACCAGGGCGCCCCTTTTCGCAATAGCGCCGGCCAGCTCCCGGTTGGCGGCAGGATAGACCCGGTCCAGGCCGGTGCCGGTGACCGCAATGGTGCCGCCGCTGCCCTGAAGCGCCCCCCGGTGCGCCGCGCTGTCGATGCCCAGCGCAAGACCGCTGGTGACGGTGATGCCATTGGCGGAGAAATGGCGGGCAAACTCCTGAGCTGTCTGTATCCCGCCCCGGGTGGGGTTGCGGCTGCCGACGATGGCGATTTGCGGGGCGCCGAGGAGGCCGGGGTCGCCCAGCACGAAGAGTGCCACCGGAGCGTCAGGCAGGGCGGCCAACCGTTCCGGATAGTACCGTGAGCCGAAAGGAACCAGATGGCAGTTGGGGTCTTCCAGCCACCCCATGGAGCGTTCCAGTGCCGCCTCGCTCACCGAGCGGACGGCCTCGCGTTGACGTGGCGTGAAATCCGGTGGCGGCTCTTCCGCCAGCGCCGCCACATCCGCGCCGTTGCGCAGCAGGGGGAGCAGGGTGCGCGGACCCACGCCCTCGGCGTGAATCAGGCGCAGCCAGGAACGAAGTCTGTCGTCTCTTTCCAGCTTCAGGGGTTGGTTACCCGGTCGTGAAGGTGAATTGCCTTACTGGCATACATTACCAAGCCGAAGCTCACCCGGTCGAAAGCGCGGAATATCATCACCAAGCCCGCTTCCTCTTCCGGCAAGGTCACCTGGGCGGGGAAATAGTGCTGGGGGATCTTCAGGTAAGGGTCTTCACGCTCGATGCCGGTCTTCTCCAGCATGGGATCGGTCACCACCTCCCCCTTGTTCCGCACCTGAAGCACCATGCCGGGCTCCAGTCCGTCGTGGCGGCCGCGGTCAATCACCACCACGTCATAACGGCCGATTTCGTTGACCCGGTCCACGCCTTCGATGATGGTTCCTTCGATGGGCTGGTCAGGCGCATGGGGCTGGAAGTCGGTGGCTGTATCCTGGGAAGAGGTGGGCAGCAGACGGTCTCCGCCCACCACCGCCCGCCTGCTGCGGGAGAGTGCCAGTTTGCCGATGTCGCCCTGGCGGCGGGTAAGCCTGCCGCTGCCCACATAGACGGCTTCATACCCCAGTATTTCACCGGTTTTGCCATCCCTGTAGGTTTTTCCCCGACGCACCACGTCGAACTGCTCGTGATCCGTTCTCCCCAGGTGCTTGACGTAGATCTGCTGCCCGGCGCCGGCGGCGATGTGCTCGTTGGCGAAGCCCACCACATAGGGGAGCTTGTCGATCTGACCCTTCTCCAGCACATAGGGGCGGCTGAGATAGGGTGCAATCTGAGAGATGGGGATGGTGGGAATGGCTTCGCGTACCGGCTCGGAGCGTATCCCGGGAGAGAGCTTCACCGGGCCGCGCCTGAGGGTGAGCCTCGGACGGCCGTTCACATAGACCAGGTCCAGCTCGTCGCCAGGATAGATGAGATGAGGGTTGCGGATATGCGGGTTGGCGTACCAGATCTCCGGCCACAGCCAGGGGTCGCGCAGGAATTTGCCAGCGATGTCCCACAAGGTGTCGCCCTTTTTCACCACATAGTGGTCGGGATGGCCGGGTCTGAGGGCGACATGGGCCGCAAGGGCCGCGGCGTTGATGCCCGCGACCAGAAGGAGAGTAATGAGCAGACGGGTGGAACTCTTCATTGGCGATCTCTTTGTGCTTGTTGCGCGGAAGGCTGGCACACGGTTGCCATTCTTTCCGATAATGTGTTTGCTGGTCAAATGCTTGATGGTTCTTTGTGCGATAATACTTCAGCAGCAGTGCCATGTTGTGTCGGTCATTGCGCGCTTCCGCGCCGTCGTCGGGACCCCTGAGCCGGGTTTTGGCCCTCATTCAGGAGCGACGCGGTTTTCCAGACTATAGAGTGAATTGGTTGCCATGGCGATACTTGAGATCCTCAAATTCCCTGATCCACGTCTCAGAAATCACGCCAAACCGGTGAAAGAGGTGGACGATGCCATCCGCAGGTTGGCCGACGATATGCTCGAGACCATGTATCAGGCGCCGGGGATCGGCCTGGCCGCCACTCAGGTGGGGGTGGCGAAACAGCTTATTGTGGTGGACATTTCGGAAGAGAAGAACCAGCCGCTGGTGCTCATCAACCCCGAGGTGGTGGAAGCCGAAGGCGAGGAGGAACGCGAAGAGGGTTGCCTCTCGGTGCCCGGCTTCTACGAAAAGGTGAAGCGTGCCGGGCGCGTCAGGGTGCGGGCCCTGGACCGCGACGGGCAGCCGCTGGATCTGGATCTGGACGGGCTGCTGGCGGTCTGCGTGCAGCACGAGATCGACCACCTTCACGGCAAGCTGTTCGTCGATTATCTCTCCAGGCTCAAGCGCGAGCGCATCCGCAAGAAGCTGGAGAAAGAGGTCCGTGCCGCCGCCCAGCAGCAGAAGGCCTCCCGCCGCAAGGCGCTGTGAACGCCGCTCATGAGCACCCCCTTGCGCATCGTCTATGCCGGGACGCCCGATTTTGCCGTCCCGCCGCTCAAGGCCCTGCTGGAGTCGGGCCACCAGGTGATGGCTGTCTACACCCAGCCCGACCGCCCCGCCGGGCGCGGGCGCAAGCTCACCGCCAGTCCGGTGAAGCAGGTTGCCCGGCGCCACCAGATTCCCGTCCATCAGCCCCGTACCTTGCGTGATGCCCAGGCCGTGGCGCAGCTCAAAGCGTTGGCGTCCGACCTGCTGGTGGTTGTGGCTTATGGGCTGCTGCTGCCTTCCGAAGTGCTGGCCGTTCCCCGGCTGGGCTGTGTCAATGTTCACGCCTCCCTGCTGCCCCGCTGGCGGGGCGCGGCGCCCATCCAGCGCGCCATCGAGGCGGGCGACCGCGAAACCGGGGTGAGCATCATGCGCATGGACGAAGGGCTGGACACCGGCCCCGTCTATTTGCGCAAAGCCATTCCCATTGGCGAGCAGGAAACCGCCGGCCAACTTCATGACCGCCTCGCCCGGCTTGGCGCGGAGGCGCTGCTGGAGGCGCTGCCGGGCATCACCGAAGGTGCTCTGGCGCCACAGCCACAGGAAGAGTCGGAAGCGCTCTACGCCCCCAAGCTGGAGAAGCGCGAGGGCGAGATCGACTGGCGCCAGCCCGCCTGGCGCATCGCCCGCAAGGTGCGCGCCTTCAACCCCTGGCCGGTAGCCCACACTCATTACGAAAACGCCAATCTGCGCATTTGGGAGGCCTATCCCGTGGAGGGGATGACGGCGGCCCCCGGTACCGTGATGTCGGCCACCCGCGACGGCATCGACGTGGCCACTGGCGAAGGGTTGTTGCGGGTGACCCGTTTGCAGATGCCCGGCAAGCGTGCCATGAGCGCGGCCGATTTCATCAATGCCCATCCCATTCAGGGCGTCGTTCTCGGTTGATGCCATGACGGCCGGCGCCTCTCCCGCCGC
>JALVUB010000196.1 GCA_027023915.1 Sedimenticola sp. | reverse complement strand
GGTGGTGGCTGACCGGCTTCACCTCAAACGGGTGACGGTGGTGGCCCTGGAGGAGGAGGATTACGAACGCCTTCCGGCGCGGGTCTTCGTGCGTGGGTATTATCGCAATTACGCCCGTTTGCTGGGAATTCCCGAAGAGCCGCTGCTCAAGGAATTCGACCAGCGTTGCCCCGAAGGGGAGGAGTGCGTCCGCCCGCCGGCGTCCGCTGTCACCCGGGGGATGCATCACGAAATACGCAGCAGCCATGGGCTGGTGCGGTTGATGACGGCGGTGGTGCTTCTCAGCGTCATCGCTGGGTTGGTGCTTTGGTGGAAGGACCGGAGCGTGGAGTCCGCGGCTAAAATCCAGCCAGTTGTCGAAAAGCCCGCGCCGGAAGAAAAGCCCGCTCGGCCGGCGCCCAATGATGGTCAACAGGAAAAAGAGAGTCCGGCAACGGTGGCCGGGGAGAACACGCCCGCAGAACCCCCTGCCGAAAATGCCGAAAAACCGGTGGAAGCGTCGGCGCGCCAGCCTGAAACTCCACCGGCGGCGGAAAACGGTAAGGCTCCAGATGCCACCGGGGAACAACCTGAAGCGGCCGAGGTTGCGGCCGAGCCCGCGGACAAGGCCGCCGAGCCCTCCGGAGTGGAGGTTCGTTTCAAACAGGACAGCTGGGTGAACATCCGCAGCGCTGATGGCGCCTTCCAGAAAGTGGGGCTTCAGAAGGCGGGTACCGTGCTGCGGTTGGAGGGCAAGCCGCCCTATCAGATCACGCTGGGCAACGCCGGGGGCGTGGCGCTGGTGGTGAATGGAAACCCATACGACCTGACGCAATACATAAAGCGCAACGTGGCGCGGCTCACCCTTACTCCCTGACATGGCAAAGAAGATACAGGCAATCCGCGGGATGCATGACATCCTGCCGGAGCAGACGGCGCAATGGCGTTATCTGGAAGAGACGGTCGGGAATCTCTTCAGGCGCTACGGCTACCGCGAGATCCGCACGCCCATTCTGGAGATGACCGAGCTGTTCAAACGCTCCATCGGCGAGGTTACCGACATCGTTGAAAAGGAGATGTACAGCTTCGAGGACCGCAACGGCGACAGCCTTACCCTGCGGCCCGAAGGCACCGCCGGTTGCGTGCGCGCCTGTCTTGAGCACGGCCTGCTCCACAACCAGCAGCAGCGGCTCTGGTACAAGGGGCCCATGTTCCGCCACGAGCGGCCCCAAAAAGGGCGCTACCGCCAGTTTCATCAGGTGGGGCTGGAGGCTTTCGGCATGGCCGGCCCCGATATCGATCTGGAGGTGATCCTCATCACCGCCCGTCTGTGGCGGGAGTTGGGCCTGGAAGGGCTGGAGTTGCAACTCAACACTTTGGGCACGCCCGAAGAGCGGCGTCATTATCGCCAGGCGCTGGTGGATTATCTGCGCAGCCACGAATCCTCTCTGGACGAAGACAGCCGGCGTCGCATGCAGAGCAACCCCCTGCGGGTGCTCGATTCCAAGAATCCCGGGATGGCCGCGATTATTTCCGGCGCGCCCACTCTCATGGACTATCTGGACCAGGAGTCACGCGGCCATTTTGAAGCTATTACCAGGGGGCTTGAGGCAGCCGGTGTCCGGTTTGTTGTCAATCCCCGTCTGGTGCGGGGGTTGGACTACTATACCCGCACCGTCTTCGAATGGGTCACTGATCGCCTGGGTGCCCAGGGCACGGTGTGCGCCGGTGGCCGCTATGATGGTCTGGTGAGCCAGCTTGGCGGGCGGCCCACGCCGGCCATTGGTTTCGCCATGGGCGTGGAGCGTCTGCTGGCGTTGTTGGAAGAGATGGAGAGGCTGCCCGCCGGTGGTGACGCGCCCCACGCCTATATGGTGCTGGTGGGGGAAGCCGCAGTCGAGACAGGCATGATTCTGGCCGAGGCGCTGCGGCAGCAATTGCCGAAACTGCAATTGCAGGTAAACTGCGGTGGCGGCAGCTTCAAGTCGCAGTTCAAAAAAGCCGATCGCAGCGGCGCGCGCTGGGCGCTTATTCTGGGCGAGGACGAGATCGACCGGAAGGTCGTGTCGGTCAAGTGGCTGCGTGAGGAACGGGAACAACAACAGGTGGCCCAGTCGGAGCTGGCGGGCTATCTGGAATCACTGCTGGAGAACCATTCGTGAGTACCTATCAGACGGAAGAAGAACAGGTTGAGGCCCTTAAAAACTGGTGGAAGGAAAACGGGCGCTCGGTGATCGCCGGCGTCATTATCGGCCTGCTGGTGGTGGGCGGCGGCAAGGGCTGGCTGGAGTATCAGCGCGTTCAGTCGGAAAACGCCTCGGCCTATTTCGAAGGTTTTTCCCAGGCCGCCACCGAAAGTGACATGGAAAAGGCGTTGCAACGCGGAGAGAGCCTGATCCGGGAGTATCCCGACACCGCCTACGCATTCTATGCCGCTCTCGAGCTGGCCCGGTTGCGCTACCAGGCGGGAGAGAAGGACAAGGCGGTGGCGCGGCTGCGCTGGGCCGAGGATCATGCCCCCGACGAAGGATTGAAACAGTTGGCTCGGGTGCGGCTTGCCCGCCTGCTGGTGGACACCGGTGCTCTGGACGAGGCACTGAAGCTGGTGGCGCAACCCGCTGAAGACGCTTGGCAAGGCGAATATCTCGCCATCCGCGGTGACATCAAGCAGGCCAGGGGTGACCACGAAGGGGCGCGCAAGGACTATCGTGCCGCGTTGGAGAAGGGGGTATCACTGCCCCTGCTGCTGCGCATGAAGCTGGCTGAACTGGGCGGTTGAAGAAGATGTGGCGAATTGCATTTTTTCTGTTGCCCCTGCTTCTGGCCGGTTGCGGTTCCATGGGATGGTTTGGCAGCGATACTTCTCATGAACCTAGTGACCTGAAGGATTTCAAGGCCACCCTCAAGCCGGTGACCCTGTGGTCGGTCAACGTGGGAAGGGGCAACCCCCGTTTCAACCGTCTGGTGCCCGCGGTGACCGACGAGGCCGTTTACACGGTAAACGCCGAAGGGGTGCTCCAGGCCCGCAAGCGCGAGAACGGCAAGCTGTTGTGGCAGGTGGAGACGGGGTTGCCGGTTTCCGCCGGTCCCGGCCTGGGCGATGACATGCTGCTGGTGGGCACGGCCGAGGGCGAGGTGGCGGCCTACGATCAGGAAGAGGGCAAGCTGTTGTGGCGCAAATCGCTGTCAGGTGAAGTGCTGGCGGTGCCGGCGGCGGCCGACGGCGTGGTGGTGGTGCATACCGAGGATGGCCGTATCTACGGACTGGACGACGCCACCGGCGATCAGCTCTGGCTCTACAATCAGGGGACGCCGGTGCTCACCCTCCACGGCACCAGCTCGCCGGTCATCAGCGGTGGCGTCGTCTATTGTGGACTGGCGGGCGGCAAGCTGGTGGCTCTTGCCCTGGACAAGGGCATTCAGGCCTGGGAAAGCTATATCACCGTTCCCTCGGGCGGCTCCGAGCTGGAACGCATGGTGGACGTGGACGCCGATCCGCTGATCTATAGTGGTGCTGTTTACGCGGCCTCCTATCAGGGTAATGTGGCGGCCTTGGGCGTGGGCACCGGCAAGGCGTTGTGGAAGCGCAAGGCTTCGGTTTACAACAACATGGCGGCGGACTGGCTGCAACTGGTGGTCAGCGACGCCAACGGATGGCTCTGGTCTATCGATCCCGACAGTGGCGCGGCCCGCTGGCGGGTGAAGGATCTCGCTTACCGGCGCCTGTCGCCGCCCGCGATCCTGGGCGACTATGTGGTGGTGGGTGATTACAAAGGTTACCTCCATTGGTTCTCGTCGGACGACGGCGCTATGGTGGCGCGCAGTCGGGTGGGTAGCTCGGAGATCGTCGCCCAGCCGGTGGAGAATGATGGCATGCTCTATGTGCTCAGCACCGACGGTACCCTTACGGTGTTCAAGCTGCCGCAAGGCAATGTGGACAATGAGCCGGAAAACGATGCCGATGGCGAAAGCGAACCAGAAGGCCAGCCAGAAGACGATCAGGATGGCGGTTCCGATACCGAATCCCTGATCCTGAGCGAACCCAAGGACGAATCCGCATCTCCACAGGAGTGAGCTGGTGCTCCCGGTCATCGCCCTGGTGGGCCGTCCCAACGTGGGCAAGTCCACCCTCTTCAACCGCTTCACCCGCAGCCGCGACGCCCTGGTGGCGGACCAGCCGGGGCTGACCCGCGACCGCAAGTACGGCATCGGCCGGCTGGGCGACCGCCCCTACCTGGTGGTGGACACAGGCGGCATCAGCGGTGACAGGGAGGGGGTGGAGGCGCTCATGGACCGCCAGGTGCGGCTGGCCATTGAGGAGGCGGACCACATCCTCTACCTGGTGGACGCCCGCGAGGGGCTCACCGGCGGCGACGAGCGGATCGCCGCCGAGCTGCGCCGCACCGGCAAGCCGGTGACCCTGGTTGTGAACAAGAGCGAGAGCCTCGACCGCGAGCTGGCCGCCGCCGAGTTCCACGCCCTGGGGCTTGGCGAGCCGGTGCCCATCTCCGCGGCCCACGGGAGGGGCGTCAAGCCTCTGGTCAACCAGGTCCTGGACACCCTGCCGCCGGCGGACGAATCGCCGTTGGAGGAAGAAAAGGGTGTGCAGATTGCCGTGGTGGGCCGGCCCAATGTGGGCAAATCCACCCTTATCAACCGCTTGCTGGGCGAGGAGCGGCTGGTGGCCTATGACCAGCCCGGTACCACCCGCGACAGCGTGCGGGTGCCTTTCGAACACCAAGGTTGCCGCTACACTCTAATTGACACCGCCGGCGTGCGCCGCCGGGCGCGGGTTTCGGAAGCCATTGAGAAGTTCAGTGTCATCAAGGCACTCCAGGCGATGGAGCAGGCCAACGTGGTGCTGCTGGTACTGGACGCGCGCGAAGGGGTCACCGAGCAGGACGCCACTTTGGCCGGGCATGTGCTCGAAAGCGGCCGCGCGCTGGTGGTGGTGGTCAACAAATGGGACGGCCTGGACCCGGACAGAAAGGCACGGATCAAGAGCGAGCTGGAGCGGCGGTTGCCCTTTCTCTCCTTTGCCGAAGTGAAGTTTATCTCCGCCCTGCACGGCACCGGCGTCGGGCACCTCATGGAAGCGGCGGACCAGGCCTGGCGGGCGGCCACCACCGATCTGAAGACGGCAGAGCTTACCCGCGTGCTGCAACAGGCGGTTCAGGAACACCAGCCGCCGCTGGTGCGTGGCCGCCGCATCAAGCTCAGATACGCCCATCAGGGCGGGCGCAATCCGCCGCTCATTGTCATCCACGGCAACCAGACCGGCTCGGTGCCGGCCGTCTACCGGCGTTATCTGGTAAACCGTTTTCGTCAGGCGTTCGATTTATGGGGCACGCCGGTACGCATAGAGTTTCGCACCGGCGAAAACCCCTATGAAGGGCGGCGCAACAAGCTGACCCCCCGCCAGCAGCGCAAGCGCCGTCGGCTGATGAAGCATGTGAAACGGCGCTGATTCGCATATGGCATAATTACGCCTTTTGATAAAACCAGCTTGCGGCCAGGCCGCAATTCGGGAGAACCCAGACCATGAATCTTTTCATCAACGACGCCCTGGCAGGTGCCGCGGCACCGGCGGCGGCAGCGGCCCAGCAACCCGGCGGGCTGGTGGGGTTGATCTTTCCCATCGGCCTCATTGTCATTCTTTATTTCTTCATGATTCGTCCGCAGGTGAAGCGCCAGAAAGAGCACAAGGCTCTGGTGGACAGCCTGAAGAAAGGGGACGAGGTACAGACCATGGGTGGCCTCATGGGCCGCATCACCAGCGTGGATGAAAATTTCGTCAAGGTGGAAGTGGCCGACGGGGTCGTGGTTACCGTGCGCCGCGCCGCCATCGAGGCGGTAATGCCAAAAGGAACGCTTAAGGAAAGCTGATCCGGGCTCGTTCCCACCCGGCTTTTCCCTCTCACTCGCCTTTATCGAGGACCAGGATCAGAAATGCTCAACAAGTATCCCCTGTGGAAGAACCTCATGGTGGTGGCGGTGCTGCTGCTGGGCCTTTTTTATGCCCTGCCCAACGTCTTCGGACAGGATCCCGCCCTGGTGGTCACCGGTCAGCATGGCGCCAAGGTGGATCAGGCGCTGCAGAAAAAGGTGGAGATGGCGCTGCAAAAGGTGGGTGTGTCGCCCAAGTCGGTGGAGTTGGACAAGGGGCGCCTGCTGGTGCGCTTTCAGTCCACCACCGACCAGCAGAAAGGCCAGGGTGCCGTGGCCGGGGTGCTTGGAGAGAACTACTCCCACGCGCTCACCATGGCCGCCAATGTGCCCCCCTGGATCACAGCCCTTGGCGGCAAGCCCATGAACTTGGGCCTTGACCTGAGGGGCGGCATTCATGTGCTCATCGACGTGGACATGGACGCGGCCCTGCGTGCAAAGCTGGATCCCGCCCTGGTGGTCACCGGTCAGCATGGCGCCAAGGTGGATCAGGCGCTGCAGAAAAAGGTGGAGATGGCGCTGCAAAAGG
>JALVUB010000195.1 GCA_027023915.1 Sedimenticola sp. | reverse complement strand
CGCCTCACCTCGCGCGAGGCCTGGAGCCGCCTCGGCGGCCGCGCCATGGACGACATCGGCAGCGTCGACGCCATGGCCGCCAAGCTCATCCTGGAGACCTGGCTCACCCAGTACGCGGAGGAACAACGTACATGAAGACGGGCGCCCCGGCCATTTCGTGTCGGACTGAAGTCCGACCTACGAGGAAGGCAACGTCTGTCATGGCCGTAGGTCGGGCTTCAGCCCGACAAACGAAACGGATGGGGACCGCAGGCCCATGAACGGCCGCGTCTTCATGCAGCACGACGCCATCCTGGATCTGATCCAGGGCATGGCCCGTCTCACCCGCCAGCAGCTTGCCGAGCGCGGCATCGACGATCCCGCCATGGTGGGCATCCACACCGGCGGCGTCTGGGTGGCGCGCCAGCTCCAGCCCCTGCTCGGCATCACCCCCCCCCTGGGCGAGCTCGACATCAGCTTCTACCGCGACGACTTCACCCGCATCGGCATGAACCCCCAGGTCAGGCCCTCCCGCATCCCCTTCGAAGTGGAAGAGCGCCACATCATCCTGGTGGACGATGTCATCCAGTCGGGCCGCACCGTGCGCGCCGCCATGAACGAGATCTTCGACTTCGGCCGCCCCGCCTCCATCCTGCTCGTCACCCTCATCGAGCGCAGTGGCCGCGAGCTGCCCGTCCAGCCCGACGTGGCGGGCCTGGAACCCCCGCTGGCGAAAGACGAACACATCCGGCTGCTCGGTCCCGAGCCCCTGGAGCTGCGCATCAGCCGTCATCCCGGCGCGAGGGAACCGGCATGAAGGGCGATGATCTCCAGCTCAACGAAGCCGGCGAACTGCGCCACTTTCTCTCCATCGAGGGGCTGGGGCGCGAGCACCTGGAGCGCATTCTCGACATCGCCGAATCCTTCGCCGTGCTCCCCGGCCGCCAGGTGAAGAAGGTGCCCCTGCTGCGCGGGCGCATCGTCACCAACCTCTTCTTCGAAAACAGCACCCGCACCCGCACCACCTTCGAGCTGGCCGCCAAGCTGCTCTCCGCCGACGTCATCAACTTCAACGTCAGCGTCTCCGCCACCTCCAAGGGCGAAACCCTCCTCGACACCCTGCGCAACCTCGAGGCGATGCACAGCGACCTCTTCGTGGTGCGCCACGCCCACTCCGGCGCCGCCCATTTCATCGCCCGCCACGTCGCCCCCGGCGTCAGCGTCATCAACGCCGGCGACGGCTGGCACGCCCACCCCACCCAGGCGATGCTCGACATGTTCACCATCCGCCGCTACAAGGGCGACTTCGTCCCCTTGCGGGTGGCCATCGTCGGCGACATCCAGCACTCGCGGGTGGCGCGCTCCCAGATCATGGCCCTCAACACCCTGGGGGTCACCGAGGTGCGCATCATCGGCCCCTGCACCCTGATCCCCGCCGAGGCGCGCAGCCTGGGCGTGCACGTCTACCACGACCTGGACGCCGGCCTGGAGGATGTGGACGTGGTGATCATGCTGCGCCTTCAGCGCGAGCGCATGGAAGGGGCGCTGCTCCCCTCGGCCCACGAGTACTTCCAGCGCTACGGCCTCACCGAGAAGCGGCTGGAGCGGGCCAAACCCGACGCCATCGTCATGCACCCCGGCCCCATCAACCGGGGGATCGAGATGGCCTCCGAGGTGGCCGACGGGCCGCGCTCGGTGATCCTGCAACAGGTGAGCCACGGCATTGCGGTGCGCATGGCGGTGATGTCCATGATCCTCGGCGCGCGCGGAGGCGAGGCATGAAGGAGATTCCCAGAATCCATGTCCGCGGCGGCCGGCTCATCGACCCCGCCAACGGCATCGACGACCGGCTCGACCTCTGGCTGGCCGACGGCAGGGTGGCGGCGGTGGGCAGCGCCCCCGACGGCTTCCAGGCCGACCAGGTGATCGACGCCGGCGGCCGGGTGGTCTGCCCCGGCCTCATCGACCTGGGCGCCTACCTGCGCGAACCCGGCTTCGAGCACAAGGCCACCATCGACAGCGAGACCCGCGCCGCCGCCCGCGGCGGCATCACCACCCTGGTCTGCATGCCCCAGACCGAGCCGGTGATCGACACCCCGGCGGTGTGGGAGCTGATCCGCCGCCGCGCCAAGGCGTGCGGGCGGGCGCGGGTGCTGGCGGTGGGTGCCCTCACCCAGGGACTGGCGGGCGAGCAGCTCGCCGAGATGGGCGCCCTGGCCGCCTCGGGCTGCGTGGCGGTGAGCAACGGGCGCAATCCCCTGGCCAGCACCCTGGTGGCGCGGCGCGCCATGGAGTACGCCACCACCTTCGACCTGCCGGTGCTGCTCTGCAGCGAGGACCCCCACCTCAAGGGGAGGGGCGTGGTCCACGAGGGGGCGGTGGCCACCCGCCTGGGGCTGCCCGGCATCCCCGCCGCGGCGGAGACGGTGGCGGTGGCGCGCGACCTGGCGCTCACCGAGCACACCGGCTGCCGCAGCCACTTCCACACCCTCTCCACCGGGCGCGCCGCCGAGATGATCGCGCGGGCGCGCGCCGGCAGCCGCCGGGTGAGCGCCGACGTCGCCATCCACCAGCTCTTTCTCATGGAGACCGACGTGGACGGCTTCCGCGCCGAGTGCCGGGTGGACCCGCCCCTGCGCACCCACGCCGACCGCGAGCGGTTGCGCCAGGCGGTGGCGGAGGGGGAGATCGAGGTGATCTGTTCCGACCACCAGCCCCACGAGGCGGACGCCAAGGAGCAGCCCTTCCCCGCCACCGCGCCCGGCATCTCCGGCCTGGAGACCCTGCTGCCGCTGACCCTCAAGCTGGTGGAGGAGAAGGTGCTGGCGCTGCCCCAGGCCATCGCCTGCCTCACCGCCGCGCCCGCGCGGGTGCTGGGGCTGGAGCTGGGCCACCTGGCGCCCGGCGCCGGCGCCGACCTCTGCATCTTCGATCCCGAAGCGGTCTGGCGCTTCCACGCCGGCGAGATGGCCAGCGCCGGCCGCAACACCCCCTTCGACGGCTGGGAGTTCCGCGGCCGGGTCACCCACACCCTTTTCGAGGGCCGCGTCACTCACTCTTTGGAACCATGAACCACCGCGACACAATCTTCCTGGAAGAGGCGCCCGTGCTGGACCACCGGGCCTGGCCGGGCGACCAGTTCGTGCTGCGCCTGGAGGCGCCCAAGTGCGCCCGCGCCGCCCGGCCCGGCCAGTTCGTCCATCTCACCGTGGACCCGCTGCTGCCCCTGCGCCGCCCCATCTCCATCCAGCGGGTCTCGCCCCAGGAGGGGTGGGTGGAGCTGCTCTACAAGGTGGTGGGCAAGGGCACCGCCCTGCTGGCGGAGAAGCAGCCGGGCGACCGCGTCAGCCTGCTCGGCCCCGTCGGCCGCCCCTTCGAGGTGAACCACCGCCGCCCGCTGCTCATCGGCGGCGGCGTGGGCATGCCGCCCATGGTGTTTCTTGCCGAACAACTATCCGCCCAAGGCCGCGCGGACGACCTGGAACCTCTCGTGATCCTCGGTTCCGAGGTGCCCTTCCCCTTCGAGCCGCAGGACTCCCTGCTGCCGGTGGCCGGGGTGCCGCGCGACCTGGTCGCCACCCATCCGCTGCTGGAGTCCTGGGGCGTTCCCTGCCGGCTGGCCAGCACCCGGCCGATGCCGGGGGTCTTCCGCGGCTATGTCACCGACCTGGCCCGCGCCTGGCTGGAGGCGCTGGAACCGGAGGAGAGAAAGGAGGTGGCCCTCTTCGCCTGCGGCCCCCACCCCATGCTGGAGGCGGTGGTGGCGCTGGCGCGGGAATACGATCTGCCGGTGCAGGTCTCGCTGGAGGAGTTCATGGCCTGCGGCGTGGGCGGCTGCGCCGGCTGCGTGGTGGAGGTACAGACGGAAACCGGCCCGGCCATGCAGCGGGTCTGCGTGGACGGGCCGGTGTTCGATGGTTACCGGGTTTTCGCCTGAGCGGATCAATAATCGTCCACCAGCGCGGCGGCGTCCAGATCGCGCATGCGGCGGCCCGGCGTGTTGTCGCCCAGCTTTATCATCAGCCGCACCTCGTTGGCCGAATCGGCATGCCTCAGCGCATCTTCCTCGGTGATCTTGCCCTGGGTGTAGAGCTCGTAAAGCGCCTGGTCGAAAGTAATCATGCCGTGCTCGCGGGAGCGCTTCATCAAGGCCTTGATGTCGTGGATCTGGCCTTTCAGGATCAGGTCGGAAATCAGCGGCGTGTTGACCAACACCTCCACCGCCACCTGGCGCCCCTTGCCGTCCGCGCGCGGAATGAGCTGCTGCGCGAACACCGCTTTCAGGTTCAGCGAAAGGTCCATCAACACCTGCGACTTCCGCTCCTCGGGAAAGAAGTGAAGAATGCGGTCGAGCGCCTGGTTGGCGTTGTTGGCGTGCAGAGTGGTGAGCACCAGGTGACCGGTTTCGGCAAAAGTCAGGGCGTGCTCCATCACCTCCCGCGTCCGGATCTCGCCGATGAGAATCACATCGGGCGCCTGGCGCAAGGTGTTTTTCAGCGCCACCTCGTAAGACTCTGTATCGATGCCCACCTCACGCTGACTGACTATGCAGCCTTCGTGAGAGTGAAGAAATTCGATGGGATCCTCGATAGTGACGATATGCCCGTCCCCGTGCCTGTTGCGATAACCCACCATGGCCGCCAGCGAGGTGGACTTACCTGTTCCCGTGGCCCCCACGAAGATGATGAGACCCCGTTTCACCATCGCCATCTCCCTGACGATGGGCGGCAGGCTCAGTTCCTCGAAGCGGGGGACAGTGGTCTCGATACGACGCAATACCATCGCCACCGCGTCGCGTTGCACAAAGGCGCTCACCCGAAAGCGGCCGATGCCCTCGGCGCTGATGCCGAAGTTGCACTCCTTGGTGTGGCGGAACTCCTCCCGCTGTTCAGGCGACATGAGCGAATAGACCAGCTCTCGCGTCTGCTGTGGATTTAACACAGTTTTGGCCACGGGCATGATGTGGCCGTCCACCTTCAAGCTGGGCGGCCGACCCACCGTGATGAAAAGGTCCGACGCCTTTTTGTCGGACATCAGCCGAAGCAGATCGTTGAACTCCATCTCCTCTTTACCCTGTACTCAGGTTGAATGTTGTCAATCAGAACGTCTCTTTGTTTTGTGCCCGAACCCTCGCTTCCTGACGGCTCACCAACCCTTTCTTGACCAACTCCTGCAAATGTTGATCCAGTGTCTGCATGCCCACCGCCTGGCCTGTCTGGATGGCTGAATACATCTGCGCCACCTTGTCCTCACGGATCAGGTTACGGATGGCCGGGGTGCCAATCATGATCTCCCAGGCGGCAATACGGCCACCGCCAGTCTTCTTCAGCAGGGTTTGGGCGACAACCGCCCGCAGGGATTCCGACAGCATCGAACGCACCATGGACTTCTCGCCCGCGGGGAAAACGTCCACGATACGGTCGATGGTCTTGGCGGCGGAACTGGTGTGGAGGGTGCCGAATACCAGGTGACCGGTTTCGGCGGCGGTGAGAGCCAGACGGATGGTCTCCAGGTCACGCAATTCGCCCACCAGGATAATGTCGGGGTCTTCCCGCAGGGCCGAGCGCAGCGCCTCGGAAAAGCCCAGGGTGTCGCGGTGAACCTCCCGTTGGTTGACAAGGCACTTCTTGCTTTGGTGGACGAATTCGATGGGATCCTCGATGGTAAGAATATGACCGTAGAGATTGTCGTTGATGTAGTCGATCATGGCCGCCAGGGTGGTGGACTTACCCGACCCCGTGGGGCCGGTCACCAACACCAGTCCACGCGGATTTTCGCAGATGGTGCGGAACACCGCCGGCGCGTTGAGATCCTCCAGGGTCCACACCTTGGAAGGGATGGTACGAAACACCCCCGCCGCGCCTCTGTCCTGGTTGAAGGCGTTGACCCGGAAGCGGGCCAAGCCTGGAATCTCGAAAGAGAAATCGACTTCCAGAAACTCTTCGTAGTCCCGCCGCTGCTTGTCGTTCATGATGTCATAAATGAGCGAGTGGACCATCTTGTGATCCAACGGCGGCACGTTGATGCGGCGAACATCGCCATCCACCCGGATCATGGGCGGCAGGCCGGCGGAGAGGTGCAGGTCGGAAGCGTTGTGCTTGACGCTGAAGGCGAGAAGTTCGGTAATATCCATGAAACCCCCTTTCCTGGCGCGCACCAGGGCGCACACTTCATATGGCAACCTTCCCTATAGCAGAAAGGCTAACACAGGTTAGGAACAGGTTGGCGAACGCCGCCCAAAGATGTGAACGGGATCCGTCCGCCATTACCCTTGTGGCGGTGAGCAAGACCAAGCCGGCGGATGCGGTTCGCGCCGCTTTCGAGGCGGGTCAGAACGATTTCGGCGAGAACTATCTGCAAGACGCCCTGCCGAAAATCGAAGCGCTGGCCGGGCTGCCCATAACCTGGCACTTTATCGGTCGCCTCCAGTCAAACAAAACCCGTGACATCGCCCGTCATTTCCACTGGGTGCATGCGCTTGCCAGCCTCAAGCACGCCCGGCGGCTGGCAGGGCGGCGAGCGGAGAACCTGCCGCC
>JALVUB010000194.1 GCA_027023915.1 Sedimenticola sp. | reverse complement strand
CTGCCGGCCTGGGTGCGGCTCCACTACGTCTATCCCTATCCCCAGGTGGACCGGCTGATTCCGCTGATGGCCGAGGGCAGGATACTGCCCTACCTGGACATGCCCCTGCAGCACGGCAGCCAGCCCATTCTCAAGGCCATGGGGCGGCCGGCGGCCACCGAGAAGGTGCTCGACCGTATCGCCCAGTGGCGCAGGGCGTGCCCCGAGCTGGTGTTGCGCTCCACCTTCATCGTCGGCTTTCCGGGGGAGACCGAGGCCGATTTTGAAATCCTCCTCGATTTTCTGCGCGAGGCGCGGCTCGACCGGGTGGGGGCCTTTGCCTATTCGCCGGTGGCCGGCGCCGCCGCCAACGCGCTTCCCGGCGCGGTGCCCGAGGAGGTGAAGCAGGAACGTCTGGCCCGCTTCATGGAAGTGCAGGCGGCCATCAGCGCGGAGAAGCTGGCCGAGAAGGTGGGCAGCCGCATGATTGTGCTGGTGGACGAGGTGAACGACGAGGCGATCCTGGCCCGGGGCCCCGGGGATGCGCCGGAGATCGACGGTCGGGTGATCCTGCCGCCCGAATGGGAGCTGGCGCCCGGAGATTTCGTGGAGGTGGAGATCACCGGCTCGGACGAGCACGATCTTTTCGCCGAGCCGGTGCAGGAGTGAAAGCTACTTGAAGGTCGGTTCCGGTGTTTTGACCGGCTTTTTCAGGATGACGGCCAATGGTCGGACAGGGTGTTTTGTTGCTTTCATTCCAGGCCAGCCGACAGCATCCGTGCCGCTTTCAGCAGTCGCCGGTGGCGGGTGAGCAGGTGCCAGCGCCGCCCGCCGCACTGGTGCCACAGATGGGCCGAGCGCACGCCGCAGAGCAGCGCGGTGCGGATGCGGTCGGCGATCTCGCTCCGCTGCAGATTGGCCGGGTCGCCCTGGACCATGATCCGTGGCGACAGGGGGCTGATCTGCGCCTGGTAGATGGCGGCGAGCTGGCTGTAGCGGGTGTCTTCGTCGAACTCGAAGGCCTCGGCGCGGGACTGGAAGTTGTCCAGGGCCTCGCCCAGGGCCTGGAGCCGGGCGGGATCGTGGTAGAGCTTTTGGCCGAGCTGGAGGAGCTGGAGGGCGTAGCGGGTCACCTCGGGGTTGCGATCCCGGGGGCTGGAGAGCTGAAAAATGAAGTGGCGCAAACCCATCGCCAGGTTGGCGGCGCTGCCGTAGACGGCCATCACAGTCGCCGGGTGGGTGACGAAAAGGGTGGCGACGCTCGCCTGGAGCATCTTCTCGTCGGCGTGGCCCACGCGCGCCAGCTCGAAGGTCATGCGCGCCCCCTGGAAGACCCCCGCCAGGGCCAGAGTGTGGTCGCTGTCGCTGTATCTGCCGCTCACTGGATGATGCCTCCTCCCAGGCACTCGCCGGCGTCGTAGAGTACCACCGACTGGCCGGGCGTGATGGCCCGCTGGGGCTGGTCGAAGCGCACCGCCAGGGTGTTATCCTGGATCTCCACCTCGCACCATTGCAGCGGCTGGCGG
>JALVUB010000193.1 GCA_027023915.1 Sedimenticola sp. | reverse complement strand
GCCTGGGTACGTACCAGCAGCGACACCAGCAGGCCGATGCCGGTGGTGCAGATCACGAACACCAGGGAAGCGGGCAGGTAAAAGACCAGGCTGCCCTTGAAGGGAGTGCCGAAGACCAGTATCACCAGCCACCAGAGCACCATTACATTGATGGTGGAGATGGCCACATAGGGCAGCAGCTTGCCGAGGATGAACTCACCATGGCTGACGGTGGCGGAGTAGATGTTGTAGATGGAGCCGTGCTCTTTTTCCCGCACCACGCCCAGGGCGGTGAGAAAGGGCGGCGCGAACATCAGCACCAGCATGATGAGGCCGGAACTCATCGACCAGCGGCTGAGGATCGCCTGGTTATACAGATAGCGCTCCTGGAGGATCACGGGGTCCGCCAGGGCTTTCGCCCGTTCGGGCGAGAGGCCAAAAGTGGTACTGAAATGTTTCAACAGCAGTGACTCGTTGTATTCGTGGTTGATGGCGCTCACATAACCCCGGATCACCTGGGCGCGATAGGTGAACATGCCATCGATGAGGCTCTGCACAGCCACCGGTCTGTTTTGTCTCAGCCTCTTGGCGAAGTGAGGTGGAATGACGAGGGCGAGGCGGATACGGCCATCGGCCAGCCCGTCCGCCAGTTGTCGTTCATTGCGCGCTTCGCCCTGAAAGTGAAAATAGCGGGAGTCCATGAAGAGATGCAGATAGTCCCGGCTCAGTTGACTGTGATCCTGATCCAGCGCCGCGAAGGGAATGTTCTCCACGTCCTGGGAGATGCCGAAGGCCAGCACCAGCAGCGTGACCACCGGAATGCCGAAGGCCATGAGGGTGAAAAGGCGGTCGCGCATCACTTCTCGCCACTCTTTGTAGGCGATGGCCGTCAGCCGGTGGAGATTCATGAGGACGCCTCCTGCTCCAGCACGCGGTAGATGAAGACGTCTTCCAGCGTGGGTGGTTTCGGTTGCAGGGCCAGCAGGCGCGCGCCTTTTTCCCGCAACAGGGCCTCAATTCTTTCCCGTGCCTGCTCCGGGCTTCGTGAAAGCAGGTGCAACTTGCGGCCAAACAGAGCGACGCCGCGAAAGCCCGCCGCTTCCAGCGCCTCCAGGGCGATCAGCGGGCGGTCGCAGCTTAGCTCCAGGAGCTTGCCGGCGTCGTCTTCCAGCCGTGCCTTCAACTCTGCGGGCGAAGCGTCGGCGATGATACGGCCGGCGTGCATCAGGGCCAGGCGGTGGCATTGTTCCGCCTCGCTCATGTAGTGGGTGGTGATAAGAATGGCCACCCGCGCATCTTCCGCCAGGCGGAGCAGCAGATTCCAGAAGCGGCGCCGGCCCAGGGGGTCCACGCCGGAGGTGGGCTCGTCGAGAAAAAGCACCTGGGGACGGTGTACAAGGGCGCAGGCCAGAGCCAGACGCTGGCGGATGCCCATCGGCAGGTCGCCCGCCAGTCGCCGTTCGTTGCCGGAAAGGCCGGTGGTGTCTATCAGCTCCTCGAGACGGGCCTGCCGCTGCCGCCGGGGTATTC
>JALVUB010000192.1 GCA_027023915.1 Sedimenticola sp. | reverse complement strand
CCGGATCGCTGGCGTTCTCCAACTCGTCGAGCACCTGGGCAGCGGCGGGTTGATCGTTGCACACCAGCACCATGTCACAGCCCGCATCCAGCGCCGCCCGCGCCCGGTCGGCCGGGCCACCAGCCACCTTGGCGGCGGCCATGGCCAGGTCGTCGGAAAAAACAACGCCCTGGAAACCCATCCGCTTGCGCAACACCTCACCAATCCAGAAGGAGGAATAACCTGCCGGAAGCCGATCGCAACAGGAATAGATCACGTGAGCCGGCATGATCCCTTCGATGTTGTTCTCCACCATGCGGCGGAAAGGCAGCAGGTCGTGGTCCCAGATAGTTTCGAAGGGGCGGTCGTCCCGGGGCAGCTCGTGGTGGGAATCCTCCGCCACGCTGCCATGGCCGGGAAAGTGTTTTCCCACCGAGGGCATGCCCGCCTCGCGCGCTCCCTGGCACCAGGCAAAGGCGAGGCGGCCCACGGTGACGGGATCGGGCGAAAAAGCGCGATCGCCGATCACCCGGCTGAAGGGGGTTTGCAGATCAAGCACCGGCGCGAAGCTGAAATCCACCCCGGCGGTCCGCAGCTCCGAGGCCATCAGCCACCCCAGGTGACGGGCGGCCTCCAGCGCCTGCGTGGAATCCTTCCGGTAAAGCGCTCCCAGCGCGGCAGCGGGCGGAAGCTCGCTGAACCCCTCGCGGAAGCGTTGCACCCGCCCCCCCTCCTGGTCCACCGCCACCAGCAGCGGTGGATGGCGCAGGGCGTGGATCTCCTCCACCAGTGCCTGGAGCTGGCTGGGGGACTCGAAGTTGCGGGAGAAGAGAATCACCCCGCCGGTGGCCGGATGGCAGAGCAGCTCCCGCTCTTCGGGGGTGATCCGCGGCCCCTGAAGATCAAGCATCAAGGGGCCGTGGCTCATGACTCACTCCTGAACATGGACTGGCGTTCCGTTATAAACAAGATTAAAAAGGTCTTCTATATCTTTGTTTTTCATTCTAATACATCCATGTGAAACCGGCTTGCCGATGACCCCTTCCTCTGCCGTGCCGTGGATGTAGATGTAGCGCCGCAGGGTATCGCAGTCGCCGCCCCGATTGAAGCCCGGCTCGTCGCCGGTGAGCCAGAGAATGCGGGTGAGTATCCAGTCGCGCCCCGGGTATTGCCTTCCCAGTTCAGGCGTCCATATCTCTCCCGTTGGACGACGCCCCTCGAACACTGTGTATCGCGGGCACCCCTCGCCTATGCGCAGCCGCACATGATGAAGCCCCCTGGGGGTGCAGCCTGTATCCCGCAGCTCCCCCGGGCCATTGAGGGCGGTGGAAACGGGCCATGAGTCCAGCAGCAGCCCGCCCCGCCAGAGCTGCAAAATCTGGCGGCCCAAGAACACTTCGATCCTCAGGTCTCGTCCTTCCATGTGCTCCAGGGCACCTTGGCCAGGTTGCTGTTGTAATAGCGGGCGTCGGTGGAGACCTCCCTGCCCAGCCACTCGGGCCGCTCGAACACCTCGTCCTGGTGGCCCAGTTCCACCTCGGCCACCACCAGGCCGGCATTGTCGCCATGGAACTCGTCGATCTCCCAGCGGTGACCGCCGTGAGGGACGATGTGGCGGGTTTTGTGGATCACCGGCCGGTGGGCCACCAGCCGCAGCATCTCCTCCGCCTCGTCCAGCGGAATCTCGTACTCGTACTCCAGCCGGTGAATGCCGTCCCTGGTGCTCTTGATTCCCAGCCAGGCCCGCCCCTCGCAGACCCGCACCCGCACCGACGACTGCGCGTCCCGGCTGAGATAGCCCTGCTTCATCTCCATGGAACGCTCCACCCGGGCGCGCCAGGCATCGGAGGCGAGGAGGAACTTTCTTTCGATCTCTATGGCCATGTCAGCTCACTTTTCAAAAAGAGCAATGGATTCCACGTGTGCCGTATGCGGAAACATGTCCATCACCCCGGCCGACACCAGCCGGTAGCCGTGGCGCCGGACCAGCTCGCCGGCGTCGCGCGCCAGGGTGCCGGGGTAACATGAGACATAGACGATGCGCTCCACGCCCAGGCGCGGCAGCCATTCCAGCACCTCCAGGGCTCCGCTGCGGGGCGGATCGAGCAGCGCCTTCTGGAACCGCTCCTTCAGCCAGGGCTCCCCTTCCAGAGATTCGTAGAGGTTGGCAACATGAAAGTGGACGTTCTTCAGGCCGTTGCGCTCCGCGTTTGCGCGCGCCCGCGCCACCAATCCGGTATCGCCTTCAACCCCGGTCACCTCGCCAGCAAGAGTGGCCAGCGGCAGGGTGAAGTTGCCCACCCCGCAGAAGAGATCCAGCACCCGCTCGCTTCTTTCCGGCTGGAGCAGCGCCATGGCGCGCGACACCATTTGGCGGTTGATTTCGCTGTTCACCTGGGTGAAGTCGCCGGGCTCGAAATGGAGATTGAGGCCGAATTCCGGCAACAAATAGTGAAGGTCGGCGGTCTGCTCCAGCGGCGCCACCGTCTCCGGCCCGCCCGGCTGGAGGTAGAAGATGAAGCCGTGCTCCCGGCCGAAACGGCGCAGCTTCTCGCGGTCCTCCTCCGTGAGGGGGTCGAGATTGCGCAGGATGAGCACGCACCGCTCGTCGTCCATGGCCATCTCGATCTGGGCGATGCGGTGGGGGATGGAAAGGGTGCCGATGAGCGCCGAGAGATCCATCAGGGCATGGCCCACCCGGGGATGGAGCACCTCGCACCGCTCCAGCTCGGCGATGTAGTTACTGCCCCGCTCGCGGAAACCCACCAGCACCCTGCCCTTTTTCGGTACCCGCTTCACTCCCAGGCGCGCCTTGCGGCGGTAGCCCCAGGGGGTTTCGTTCAAAAGCGGTGGCAGAATCTGTTCCGGCATCACGCCGCCCAGGCGGGTGAAGGCGTCGAGAAGGGTCTGCTGCTTGGTCTCGATCTGGGCCGTGGGATCGAGATGTTGCAGTGAGCAGCCGCCACAAAGACCAAAATGAGGGCATTTCGGCGTCACCCGGTTGGGGCTGGGTTGCGGCACCTCCACCACCTCGCCCTCGTCCCGGTTGCGGCGGCGGGCAGTGTAGCGGAACAGCACCCGCTCGCCCGGCAGGGCGCCATGGATGAAGGTGGCCTTGCCCTCCACCCGCGCCACGCCGCGACCGTCGTGAGAGAGACTCTCCACGGTGGCCTCAACCGGCTCCTGGGGAAGCCGTTGCCTGCGTCGCCGCCTGGCCATCAGCGCGGTCGGGGATCGAACACGCCGGTGGAGAGGTAACGATCCCCCCGGTCGCAGACGATGGCCACCAGCACCGCGTCTTCCAGCTCGCGCGACAACGCCAACATGGCCGCCACGGCGCCGCCGGAGGAGATGCCGCAGAAGATTCCTTCCTGGGAAGCGAGCTGGCGGGCGGTCTCCTCCGCCTCTTCCTGGGAGACATCCATTTCCCTGTCCACCAGTTTCGGCTCGAAGATGGCCGGCAGGTACTCCCTGGGCCAGCGACGGATGCCGGGAATCTGCGCCCCTTCCGCCGGCTGCACGCCCACCACCTGGACCTCCCGATTCTGCTCCTTGAGAAAGCGGCCGGTGCCCATGATGGTGCCGGTGGTGCCCATGGCGCTGATGAAATGGGTGACGGCGCCACCGGTGTCGCGCCAGATCTCCGGCCCTGTGCCACGGTAGTGGGCCAGGGGGTTGTCGGGATTGTCGAACTGGTTGAGCAGATACCCTTCCCCGCGCCCGGCCATGGCCAGTCCAAGATCACGCGCCCCCTCCATGCCATCGGCCTCCGGCACCAGGATCAACTCCGCGCCGTAGGCAGCCATGGCGGCCTGGCGCTCGATGGTCATGTTGTCGGGCATGATGAGCTTCATGCGGTAGCCGCGCATGGCCGCCACCATGGCCAGGGCGATGCCGGTGTTGCCGCTGGTGGCCTCCACCAGGGTGTCGCCCGGCCGGATCTCGCCCCGCCTTTCAGCCTCGCGGATCATGCTCAGGGCCGCCCGGTCCTTCACCGAGCCGGCGGGGTTGTTGCCCTCCAGCTTCACAAGCAGGCGGTTTGATGTCCGCCCCGGCAGTCGCTGGAGCTCCACCAGCGGGGTGTTGCCCACTGTCTCTTCAAGTCGTTTTATCTGCTTCATGAAGCCATTCTATCCGCTGCGGGACCGCCCTTACAGTAACAACTCTTTGGAAGTTCTGATAAAAGCCTTCCATGGCTTTATCAGAGTTCGCCGCGCGGCAAACGCGGTTTGCGGCTTGCTCCAAAATCAATGGCCCCAAGCCATTGATTTTGCCGGCACATCCATGTGCCGGAGGAAGGTCTGAATTTTTCAGACCTTCCCTTTTCCTGTTACGCTTGGATGGTGCACAAGATCCGTCTGAAGATCCTCCTGATTACCCTGGTGCCGAGCACCCTGGTGCTTGCGGTGCTCTCTTTTTATCTGCTTTCCGTACGTTCCGGAGACCTGCTGTCGCGCTTCGTGGAACGGGGCCAGGGGGTGGCCTTGCAGCTTGCCAACGCCTCGGTGAACGCCATTCTCGGCAATCGCAGGGATGTGTTGGAGATGCTGGCGCGCAAGACC
The DNA here is from genome assembly GCA_027023915.1 of Sedimenticola sp. Lineage (GTDB taxonomy): Bacteria > Pseudomonadota > Gammaproteobacteria > Chromatiales > Chromatiaceae > Thiolapillus. Next base: position 2,131 of record JALVUB010000192.1, on the reverse strand, counting down.
CTGCAAAGCAGCCCCGACATCAGCGGGGTTCGTTTCACCGACTCCAACGGCCTGGTGCTGTTGGAGCTGGGCAAACCGGCACCGCTGGTAAGAGAGGTGCCCACCCAGTTCCAACACGAAATCGTACCCGCCTACGATCTGCGACACCTGTACCGCTACATGGCGCAGCAGCCGATAACGCTGGACGAAAACGGCCAGATCCATCTGGGCAAGGTCACCTTGTGGCAAGACCCGACCCGCCTGTTGCGGGAACGACGCGAAACGATACAGAACACGTTGCTGCTGGCCGCCGGCGGGCTGCTGCTGGTGGCCTTCTTCTCCATCGTCCTCAGCCGCCGCATCGCCCTGCCCCTGGAGCGGCTCACCGAGGCCGCCCGGCAGCTTCGCGGCGGCCACCTGGAGACCCGGGTGCCCGTCACCGCGCGCGGCGAGGTGGGCGAGCTGCAACGGGCTTTCAACGAGATGGCCGAAGAGATCGCCGCCTCGGCGGAAAACCTGCAAGCCCAGGTGGATCAGGCCACCCGGGAGCTGCAAGAGAGCATGGAAGCCCTGGAGATCATGAACGCCGAGCTGGACCTGGCCCGGCGCCGCGCGCTCCAGGCCAACCGGGTGAAATCGGAGTTTCTGGCAAGCATGAGCCACGAGATCCGCACCCCCATGAACGGCATCCTCGGCTTCACCAACCTGCTGCGCAAAACGCCTCTCGACACCACCCAGCTCGAGTATCTCTCCACCATCGAATCCTCCGCCGGCAATCTGCTCACCATCATCAATGACATCCTGGATCTCTCCAAGTTGGAGGCGGGCCGGCTCAATCTGGAGCAGCGCCCCTTCTCCTTGCGCCACTGCGTGGAGGAGACCTTGTCGCTGCTGGCGCCGATGGCCCATCAGAAAGGGCTGGAGCTGGTCTCTTTCGTCTATGACGATGTGCCGGACAGGCTGGTGGGCGACCGCACCCGCATCGCCCAGATCCTCACCAATCTGGTGAACAACGCCATCAAATTCACCGAAAAGGGCGAGGTGGTGGTGCGGCTGATGATAGAGGATGAGCTGGAAGAGAAAGTTGAGCTGGCCATGAGCGTCAGCGACAGCGGCGTGGGCATTCCCGAAGAGGAGCAGGAACAGATTTTCGAGACCTTCGCCCAGGGACGACTGACCCGCCCCGCAACGGCAGGCGGCACCGGCCTGGGGTTGAGCATCTGCAAGCGCCTGGCCGAGATGATGGAAGGTGGAATCGAGGTAAGCAGCCATCCAGGCAGCGGCAGTACCTTTGTCTGCCGTCTGCGTCTGAAAACCACGGCTGAAGCGGACCAACCCGTTCGCGCGTTCCCTCTGTCGGGCCACCAGATACTGCTGCTGGAACCCCACCCCATCTCCCGCCGGGCACTTGTCGGGGTTCTGGAGCGCCTGGGCCTGGTGGTAACCCAGGTGGAATCCATCCAAGCACTGGAAGAAAAAGCTCAGGCCGGTTTTGATGCCCTGATACTCTGCCTTGGCGCGGAACAGCTCGCCGACAAGCAGACGCCAAAGATCCTCTTGCAACGCTTGAAGAGCCGCACGCCTCCCATACTGGCGCTTCTTTCCAGCTCTGACCAGGCGCTGGCAAGGCGCCTGCAACAGTGGGGCGCCCGGCGTTGCCTCGCCAAGCCGGTTCGCGCCCCCCTGCTGGAACAGGCCCTGGCCGGGCTTTTCGGCAAGGAAAGCGCCACGGTAACTTCCATCGCCAGCACCCGTCATGGACACTGGCTGGATGGAAAACAGATTCTGGTGGCCGATGACAACCCGGTGAACCGCCAATTGCTGGAGATCCTGCTGCGGGAAAAAGGCGCGCGGATCACCCTGGCGGAGGACGGGCGTCAGGCAGTGGAAGCGGTCAGGCGCAGGCGGCCGGATCTTGTGCTGCTCGACATCCACATGCCGGAGATGGACGGCTTTGCCGCCGCCGAGGCGATTTCCAAACTGGCTTTGGAACGGACCCCGCCACTGGTGGCCATGACCGCCGACGCCATGTGGAAAACCCGCCAGCAACTGGAAGCCAGTGGTTTCGACGGCTATCTCATCAAGCCCATCGACGAGGCCCGGCTGGAAAAGCTGCTGCGCGCGCTGCTGCTGGATACCTCCCCGCCCCCCC
>JALVUB010000191.1 GCA_027023915.1 Sedimenticola sp. | reverse complement strand
GTATTCGTCAGGAGGTGCAGAACAATCTATTCCGGCCTTTTAAGCAGGCAGATAGTTCCACTACCCGTGAGTATGGCGGCACCGGATTGGGGTTGGCGATCTGCCGCAAGATCGTGGAAGAGACCGGTGGGCAGGTGGGTGTGGAAAGTGAGCCGGGAAAGGGTAGTGAATTCTGGTTTACCACGCGCATGGGCATTACTGATGGCGAAGCCCAGGTTCAAAAGGATCAGCTTGAGGCGAGTGAGTTCGAGCGGCTCAAAGGGCGTCAGGTTCTGCTGGTGGAAGACAACGAAGTGAATCAGATGGTGGCAAGGGAATTGTTGTCTCGGACAGGCATAGAAGTGACGGTAGCTTCCAACGGCAGGCAGGCCTTGCAGGCAATGGAAAAACAGCGTTTTGATGCGGTGCTGATGGATGTGCAGATGCCCATTATGGATGGCTATGAAGCAACCCGGCAGATCAGGGGGAACCCGGAGTTGCGGGATAATACGATTATTGCCATGACGGCCAATGCAGGCCGTGAGGACAAGCAGGAAGCCTTTGCTGCCGGTGTGGATGACTTTGTCAGTAAACCCATCAGAGCGGTGCGGCTTTATCAGGCGTTACTGAAGAATATGAAGGACGCTGGCAGTCAGTGACGAGTGGCGATGCCTGAAGGCGTAAGCGAAAACCTGCTCACAATAGTGTCTGGCTTGAAACCATCCGCATGCTAATTCTCCTTGCCGAGGCTGGAGTCCCGTGCCGGCAAACTGTCGCGGCAAGCGCCGGCCTCAGGCGTCGGATTGTCCTTGATCCACCCATCCATCAGTTTGGCTGCCACCAGATCCCCGGTCACGTTAATGGCAGTTCGGCTCATGTCCAGAATGCGGTCCACGCCCATGATCAGGGCGATGCCGGTGGCGGGGACGCCGATGGTGGTCAGTGTGGTGGCGAGAATCACGATGCCCACACCGGGTGTGCCCGGTGAGCCAATGGAGGCTCCCACCGCCATGATGACCACCAATGCCATTCCTCCCATGCCGATATCAATATTGAACACCTGGGCCAGGAACATGGCCGCGATGGCCTGATACAGCGCGGTGCCGTTCATGTTGATGGTAGCGCCAAGGGGAATGACGAACTGCGAAATGGCGGGGCGAACCTGGAGGCTGTCTTCCGCGGTCTTGATGGACAGCGGCATCACCGCCGCCGAACTGGAAGTGGAAAAGGCCAGCAGCACCACCTCACGGACCGCCCTTATGAAGTGGCCGATGCTGGTCTTGCCCAGCACGGCCACCAGCAGCAGATAGCTGATAAACAGCAGGATCAGCCCGAGCAGTACGGTGGCGACATAAATTGCCATGCCGATCAGGGCATCAAGGCCAGTCTGGCTGGTGAGCTTGGCCATCAGGCCAAACACCGCCAGGGGCGCCAGCCGCATGGCCCAGCGCACGACCGTCATGCAGACCTGTTGTAGCGAGCCGAGCAGATCCAGCATCGGGCGAGCTTGCTGCTGGGTCATGGAGATCAATGCAACGCCCACCATCACGG
>JALVUB010000190.1 GCA_027023915.1 Sedimenticola sp. | reverse complement strand
GCTGTAAACCACGCCGTTGGCCATGCGGAAAGTTCCGGTGATGTTGTCGAACGCCAGTCCCTTTTTGTAAAGATCTGAAAAATCCAGCCGCAGCCGGCGGCCGAGCGTGTTCACATTGAGCAGCCCCAGCACCCTGGCGGCTCCCGGCTTTAGGTTTAGAAACCGGCCCGCCGTCATGTCGAGCCGCATCTGGCCCCGTACACGAGCCAGATCGAACAGAAAAGGCGCGCCGGGCCAGTGGAGATCGAACGCCAGCCGGGAGCCGCCACCGCTGAGGGAATCCAGCGCCAGCGCCTGACGCAACAGTGTGCCCATGTCGTCGGCGCGAAGGGTGCCGGCAAGGCGGCTGATCTGCCTGCCTTTGTCAACGACCCAATCACCCTGGGCCACAATCCGGGCAATGCCGCCTTCCACTTCGAAAGTCTCTATCCGCTGACCCGCCGGATCAGGCTCTGTGCCTACGGTGAGCGATCCAAGATCCGCCTGGTTAAAACGGAGCCGACGCGCACGAAGCCGCAGCAGGGGCATGTCGCTTGGGTCCGGTGTTACCTTTTCGGCGGGAATCCGCTTGTTGCCCGATTTGTCCGCACTGGTGGTGAGGTAGAGCTTGTCGAGATCCAGCGTAAGCACCTTGCGACCCTTGCCCGGGGAGAGCGACAGACGACCCGCCACGGCGCTGCTGTCGATGGTGCCGCGCCAACGGTCGTTGGCCTGATCGAGTTTCAGCACCAGATCCTTGGCCATCAGTGGAGGCGCTTCCAGGCTGTTGCTTCGAAGCTCCAAATGATCGATCTTTAACCTGCCTTGGGCCTTGCCCAGGACGTCACCGTGGAACCAGCGCACCCAGGGCCGCAGGGGCAGGCGGGAGAGCCGGGCGGTGAGTTGCAGATGGCTACCGGCATTGAGCAGCGCCGAAAGAGCAAGCGCCCCGCCCATCTTCATATCGAGCTTTTGGCCCTGCTTGAAAAACCGCAGATCGAATGTCAGCGGTCGGGACTGCTGCTCGCTCTTTTCCAACGGCGGCGGCAAGGCCAACGCCATACCCTGCATATTGGAGGCGATATGCAGGCGGATGGGCATTTTGCCCGCCGCGCCATAGTTGGGCAGATCCAACACCACATCGGCTTTTACGGCGCCCCTGGGTTGCAACGCGGCCAGCAGCGGATATTGCCGCACCAGCCCGACAGCCGGAATCCGGCCTCGCGCGCTGATGGTGGTGGCGTTCCGCCCGGTTCTCACCGCGATCGTCAGCTTGCCTTCCAATGCTTCCGCCTGGATACCCTTCCCGTCCAAACCGCGGTTGTCGATATGGAGTTGCCCCTTCAGATGATCCACGGTCAGATTTTGGGGCACCCAGAGCAGCCGGGCGTCATCAAAATCCAGCGTGCCGTCGAAGTGATATTTATGGGTGTGAAGGGCTATGGAGATGGTGGCGCTCAATCGACCTTCGCCTTGCAGATCCAACCCGGCCACCCGGCGTGCCAGGCGCTTTTTCAGAGGGGTCTCCCGCAACAGGCGCAACTCGTCCGCCAGTGGGCCTTCCACCAGGCCGGTTATCTCCAACGGCGCCAAGGGCTTGAGCGTGGCGATCCGCACCCGGGCCTGTTTCACCACGCTGTTGTAAATCCGCGCCTGAGGCGAGTGGATCTCCAGGCTGTTGTTCAGAAAACGAACCTCGCCCACTGTCTGTTGCAGGGTGGGCCACTCGGGATGGTAGGCAAGAGAGAGTTTTTCGGCCTCGAACAGCACTTCGAAATGGCCGTCATGGGTATTGTGGAAGGGAAAGTGACGAAGAGGGCCACGCAACAGAAAGCGCCCTTTCCGTACCCTTCCAAACAGGATCGAACGGTCCAGCCACTTGATCAGTTTGGGCTTCATGATGCCCACCGGGTAGTACAACCGCGCGCTGCTGCCGTCGCCATTTAGGAAATCGGTCTGGATGTCGGCAAACAGAGGATGACCCTGCCTTTTGGAAAGGTGCAGGCGGGTGACCGTCTGGATGTCGGAATTGGCCGCCGACAACAGAGGAGAGTCCAGCCGCCAGCCATCAGCGTTTTTTTGCCAGGTCAGCACCCCGTCCAGCAGCGCCAGCGACAAGGGCTGTCGGAAGAGCCGGGGCAGCTCCACCGTGGCATATTTACTATTCAGTTTCAGCCGTGCCCAGCCGGGTTTCACCAGCAGATCACCGCCCAGGCCGGAAAACCCGGGCGCTTTTTTCCACGGCTTGAAATGGATGTCGGCCAGTTGGCCGCCAAGACGCCAATCTTTTTGGCCTGGACGCCAACGCAGATGGATATTTTGCAACCGTCCCTCGGGCTGCAAGGCTTCCAACGCCTGGCGGGATGCTTCGGACAAGGGCGCCAGATGGACCAATGGCGCAATGGCCGCGATATTGAGCGTTTGCACCCATAGACTGAGCTCGCCCGCCGCCAACCGCATATCGAAAGCGGTGGGTGCCTGTTGCGGCGCTTGAGCTGCTTGCAACCGAATGCCCTTGGCCTGTAACCGCCAGCCGTCTTTCTGCCGCTGGAAAAAAAGATCGCCTTGCAGGCGCTTCAGTTCCAGCCGAACACCCGAGTTGTTTGCCAGTTTTGCATTGGCAAGATGGAACAACAAACGGCTGCTCTGGTGGCGACCGTTTTGCCACCGGCTCCAGAGCTGAAAGTCCATGGGCGCCGCCCGGAGCATTAAAGAAGAGGGCAGATAAGGTGCCAGAATATCGCTGGGATCGAGTTTTTCTCCCCGCACCCAAAAACGGGCCGACCAGCGGGCACCGGTACGCATGTCTTTTAACCTGCCGATCAAACGCAAGGGACGGTCTCCCCAACGCGCCAGCAGCCGCCCTTCATCACCCCGGGAGAGCAGTTGTAGATCAAGGTGCTTTTCTATCAGCTTGATATGGCGCTTTTGGTCATCCCATACCACGCTGGCGTCATAGATGCGCAGCAGCGCCGGCAAGGCCGCGTGACCGCCGCGGCTCTTGGGCAAGCCGACGATCTTTATCATCCCTTCCTTGTTCCGCACCACGTGAACCTGAACACCGGTTAGATAGAAAGCCACCGGCATGGTTTTTGGCCAGTGCGGCAGGGCGGCTAAAGCGGTGGTGGCAAGTACATCGCCTAACTTCAACATCTCCCCCTCTTCGCCCAATGAGAGGCCCCGCAGCCAGATACGGGGTGTGAAACCGTGCCAGTCACTATCAATGCGTGCCACTCTAACCGGCATGCCGATCAACCGGCTGGCCAGGGCTTCAACCTTGTGGGGGTGGTGTTCCAGATATACGGCGATGGCGAAGGAAATCACTTTCGCCATCGTGGCCGCCATCAGGGCAAAATAGGCGAGGCGGCCAAAAAGGCGGACGATTCCCCGCAGCAGCAGTCCAAGCAGAATCAAACCAGCACCACGTCGTACTGTTCCTGGGTATAGAGCGCTTCGGGCTGGAGGCGGATGGGCTTGCCGATAAACTGCTCCAGCTCGGCCAGTTCCTGGGACTCCTCATCCAGCAAGCGGTCGATCACTTCCGGCGAAGCCAGCACCAGCAGGGAATCACTGTCGAACTGGCGCGCCTCCCGCAAAATCTCACGGAAAATCTCGTAACAGGTGGTCTGAGCCGTCTTTATATAGCCACGGCCACCACAGGTAGGGCAGTGATCGCAAAGCACATGCTCCAGTGATTCCCGGGTGCGCTTGCGGGTCATCTCCACCAGCCCCAGGGACGAAACCTCGCAGATAGTGGTGCGGGCATGGTCCTTGGCCAGGTATCGCTCCAGGGCACGCATCACCTGGCGCTTGTGCTCCTCTTCCTTCATGTCGATGAAATCGATGATGATGATGCCGCCAAGATTGCGCAGCCGAAGTTGGCGGCATATGGCCTGCACCGCTTCCAGATTGGTTTTGAAAATGGTCTCTTCCAGATTGTGATGGCCGACGAAACCACCGGTGTTCACGTCGATGGTTGTCATGGCCTCGGTCTGATCGATGATGAGGTGACCACCCGATTTGAGTTCCACCCGGCGGGCCAGCGCCTTTTGGATCTCATCCTCCACATTGTAGAGATCGAAGATGGGTCGTTCACCGGGGTAATACTCGATGCGCGACGCGATCTCCTTGTTGAACCTGGAAGCAAACTGAACCGCCTTTTCCCAGGTAACACGGGAATCGATTCGCACCCGTTCCACCTGGGGGCCCACCAGATCACGCAAGGCGCGCAGGGCCAGGGGCAGGTCTTCGTGAAGCAGTTGAATGCCCTTGGCCTGGACCGCCTTCTCCTGAATGGAGGCCCAAAGATCCTTGAGAAAACGCATGTCGGCCCGCAGGGCCTCTTCCTCTATGCCCTCGGCGGCTGTGCGGGCAATGAAACCGCCGCTGAGCTCCAGCTCCTCCGCAATCTCCCGCATGGCGTTTTTCAGCCGCTTGCGCTCGATTTCCTCTTCTACTTTTTGAGAAACGCCGAAGGTGTTGCCATTGGGCATGTAAACCAGATAACGGGAGGGAATGGACAGATTGGTGGTGAGCCGTGCGCCCTTGGTGCCCAGCGGGTCCTTCACCACCTGCACCACCACATGGGCGCCTTCGCGCACGAGTTGGGTAATGTCGAGGTTGCGGTCTCCGTTTCCGGTACTGATATCCGCCGCGTGAAGAAAAGCGGCTCGCGCCAGGCCGGCGTCCACGAAAGCCGCCTGCATGCCCGGCAGCACGCGGCAGACCTTTCCTTTGTAGATGTTTCCCACTAGACCCCGGCTGGCGGTACGCTCGATGAGAACCTCCTGCACCACCCCGTTTTCAATAAGGGCCACGCGGGTTTCAGGCGGGGTGACATTGACGAGGATCTCTTCGCTCATGACGTTTTTCCGGTTCTAAAACGAAAGCAACCCGGCCTGGCGCAGCAGCTCGCCGGTCTCGTAAAGGGGCAACCCCATGACACCTGTATAGCTGCCTTCCAAATGCCGGACAAAGAGCGCGGCGTAGCCCTGTATTGCATAGCCTCCTGCCTTGTCCACCGGTTCGCCGGTGGCCCAATAGGCACGAGCCTGGTTTTCGCTGATGGCGGCAAATGCAACTGTGGTTCGGCTCAGACAGTAACGGATCTCACCTTGATGGGCCAGGGCCACGCCTGTCATCACTTCATGGGTGCGATTGGATAATGCCAGCAGCATCTCCACCCCATGCGATTCATCGCGTGGCTTGCCCAGTGTTTTGCCATCGAGCACCACGGCGGTATCCGCGGCCAACACCGGCATTGTCGGCTCCAGCGCCGACCCCGCCTGGGCCTTGGCGCGGGTGACTCGCTCCACATACTCCTCGGGCTTTTCACCCGGCAGCGGGGTTTCATCCACCGCCACCGGCTGTACCCGATATTGGACCCCAATCCGGGCCAGCAGTTCTTGCCGGCGGGGTGATCGGGAGGCCAGCAGAATCATCTTTTCAGCCACCTCGGTGATAAGGGTGATTGCGCAACAGGCTCCACGCCCGGTAGAGCGCCTCGGCCACCACCACCCGCACCAGGGGATGGGGCAGGGTAAGGGGCGACAAGGACCATTTCTGGCACGCCGCCGCCAGACACTCGGGCGCCAGCCCTTCCGGCCCACCCACCAGCAGGGCGAGATCGCGGCCATCCGCCATCCAGCCTTCGAGTTCGCGTGACAGCGCTTCGGTGCTCCAGGCTCGACCTTTTATATCCAGCGCCACCACCCGGCAGCCCCGGGGCACCGCCGCCAGCATCCGCTCCCCTTCACGGCGCAGAATGCGTGCAATGTCGGCATTCCTGCCGCGACGTTCCGGGGTGATCTCCACCAACTCCAGGGCGCACTCCGGCGGCAGGCGCCGGGCGTACTCCTCATAACCCGCCCGCACCCAGTGCGGCATCTTCTCTCCCACCGCAAGCAGGCGGATCTTCATGGAAATTCCATCAGCCCACCGCTGCGGAGGAGTAGAGACCCCGCTCCCCAGCCAATGACAGAATCTCTTCCAGCAGCACGCGCAGCTCTTCGTCGGTCTTGCGCGGCAGGCCGCGACCGAAATCCCGGATAAGGTTTGCCAGCGTTTGATCCTCCCATTTTCGCGCCACCATTGGGTAGAGCTTTTCGCATAAGCCGTCCAGCTCCAGCGCGGCCATGACGCCGGGAGATTCCACATAGCCGCGCGCCTTTGAAACGAACTGATCGAACAGCGGTTGCGGATCATTGAGCATGAGTCACCTCCACTTCAATGCAGTTCTTCAGAATCCGGGGAAATTGGTAAGGGGATATCATGGGAACCTCTGATTTAATCCATGAACTCGCATCTTGTCCCTGTCCGGTCCGATTACTGCGTTGAAGTTCTTGCCAATAGCAGGCTTTCGGCTGCGAACCTCGCCTTGTACTCGAACCGGAGGAGAACAATCTGCTTCGTCCAGGATTAAATCAGAGGTTCCCATGGTATAGAAACCACCATCCACAACCAAGAACAGCTTGGTCTCTTATCACGATGATGCCTTATCCAGGCCACCGGCGGCTCGTCCATCTGACAGGAACGCCCGAAAGTTGTCGCAAGCAGGCGGCCTCCCACTGGCGGGAAAACGGTCTGTGGGTGGGCGGCAGGGCACCGGCGCCGCTCCAGGCTATCCCCACTCAGCGGTTAACCACCTTATTGGGTAGTGAAACAGACCTGTTGGTATTTGATGCACTGGAAGGCTTCGATGTGGATGCCTTCGCCGCCGCTGTTGGATTGATAAGGGGCGGCGGCCGGTTGGTGTTGCTCACTCCACCTCTGGAAAAATGGCCC
>JALVUB010000189.1 GCA_027023915.1 Sedimenticola sp. | reverse complement strand
ATGCTGAAGATCGGCCTCACCGGCGGCATCGCCAGTGGCAAGAGCACGGCAGCGGAGCGGTTCTCCCAGCTTGGAGTGGAGGTGATCGACGCGGACCAGATCTCGCGTGAATTGGTGGCAACCGGCATGCCGTTGCTCGCGCGCATTGGTGATGAGCTGGGAGCGGAGTTCATCGATGAGAGCGGCGCGCTTGACCGCCGACGCCTGCGCGAACACATCTTTTCCCATCCCGAAGCACGCCAGCGTCTGGAAGCCATTCTCCATCCTGCCATAGCAGCGGAAATGGAAGCCCGTGCCAACCGTGCCAGCTCGCCCTATGTGGTGCTGATGATCCCCTTGCTGGTGGAAAAAAACCTGGCCTCGAACGTTGACCGGGTGCTGGTGGTGGACCTTCCAGAAGGGTTGCAGATCGAACGCCTTTGCGCCCGCGACGGCGTGGACGAGACGCTGGCGCGCCGCATGCTGGCTGCCCAGGCCTCCCGCGAAGACCGCCTGAATGTCGCCGATGACCTGATTTCCAACACTGCTTCGCCACAAGAACTGCACCAGGCGGTCGATAGCCTGCATCAAAAATATCTGGCCCTCGCATTGAGCAATCATTGAACAGCAGCCGGGAAGAGAGGAAAATAGGCGGATAGCTTCCGTGGATGGACCCTCCCGTTGTCTGACACCCTCCTTTACGAACACCCGCTGAACGAACGCACCCGCACCCTGCTCCGCCTCTCCCGCCTGTTCGAGCAGATCGAGCACTATGCGGATCGGGAGGAACGGGTGTGCAGCAGAATGGCGGTTCAGGCCCTGCTCGACATCCTGGCGATTCTGGCGAGGCCCGATATCAAGGGCGAGCTCATCAAACAGCTTGACCAACAGGCGAAGGCGCTACAAAAGGTGGCTCTAAATCCAGATGTCGATCAGGTGCGGCTGCAACGGATTCTCAACGATCTGGGACGCACCGCCGACCGGCTCCACGCCACCAAGGGACAACTGGGGGTCAAACTGCGGCGAAACGAGTTTCTCAGCGCCATTTCACAACGCCTCACCATTCCCGGCGGCAGCTTCGAGTTCGATCTGCCCCAGTTCCATTTCTGGCTTCACCAGCCGGGCGAGGTCCGCCGCCGTGATCTGCGCGCCTGGCTGGAAGAGTTGTCGGTGGTGCGTGACACCACCGATCTGGTGCTTGGGCTGCTTCGCAATGCCAGCCTGATGCGCCAGGTCACCGCCCGGCAGGGCCTCTATCAAAAATCGCTCGACAGCCAGCGGCCCGTGGAGCTGATCCAGGTGGCCCTGGACGCCAACCTCAGGCTCTTTCCCGAAATCAGCGGCAGCAGGCACCGCTTTACCATACGGTTTATGTCGGTGGAGGAGTCAGAGCAGCCGGCAGCGGTGGATGGGAACGTGATCTTTGGGCTCAAGCTCTGTCTGTTTTAGCACGCCACAACCCCCGAATACCGGCAATCCCCTGTCCACCCGCAAGCCAGGCTTTTTCCTCCAGCGCCGGCGTCATGCCGCCGAGCGCGTAAACCGGCAGGTTCATCCGTT
>JALVUB010000188.1 GCA_027023915.1 Sedimenticola sp. | reverse complement strand
AAACGGCTGTCGGCCTCCAGCAGCTCGCGGCTGATGTAGCCGGCCTTGCGCGCGGCGGCGCGGATGGCGTCGGTGGCCTCGCCCACCAGCAGCGGCTCGTCACCGCTCACCACATAGACAGGCGCCAGCGACCGCTCCAGTTGTGCCTCAAGCTGGTCACCACGCAAACGCATGGTCAGAGCGCGGAGAGCCTTTGTATAAGCCGCTGGGCCAGCTCACTGTAAACATCCCGTTCACGCACCTCGCCTTCCCGCACGCGACCCAGCAGCTCGCCTCCAGGCGCATAGACGATGCGGCGGGTTTCCAGTTCCCCTCCTCTCGCTTGGCTGCCGGGTGGCGTTTCGACATGATAGTTGAGCGTGTAGGTGTACTCGTACTCTACCGCGGCGTTGTTGCCGTTTACGGAAAAGATATGGCCTTCCTGGCGCAAGATCAGGCGCACCACCGAGGCAGGCGCCTCGTCCCCTTCCGCCAGTTTGACCCCCGCTGTATGAAGCTGGCGACGCAGTTCGCGCATCAATGGGTGGTAGTCGGCCAGACCGATGAACCGAACCGGCTGCATGCGCTCGGGCAAGTGAACCATGGTGCCCCTTGGATGGAAGCCGCAGGCGGCGAGGAGGAGGGAGACAAGACACAGAATGAAGATTTTGATCCCCTCACCACTGGCCCCTCTCCCGGGGGGAGAGGGGAGAAGCAGGCGGGCCTTTTTCAAGAGCGTAGTCATTTGGCCACGATGTTGACCAGTTTGCCGGGCACCACAATCACCTTGCGCACCGGGTTGTCGCCAATGAAGCGGCGGGCGTTGTCGTTGGCCAGGGCGGCCTGTTCCACGGCTTCGCGGTCGGCGTCGGCGGGCACCTCCACCTTTCCGCGCACCTTGCCGTTGACCTGCACCACGTACTCGATGGTGTCGCGCTCCAACGCTTTTTCATCCACTTCGGGCATGCCGGCCTGGAGGATGTCCTCGCCGTAACCCAGCTCGCGCCAGAGCACGTGGGCCACGTGAGGCGCGATGGGCGCCAGCAGCCGCAGCAGGATGCCCATGCCCTCGCGCAGCAGGGCCGGCTGCGCCTGCTTCGAGAGCAGGTTCACCAGGCTCATGCAGGCGGAGACCACGGTGTTGAACTGCTGGCGCCGGTAGTCGAAGAGCGCCTTCTTCAGCAGGCCGTGCATCTCGCGTCGCGCTTCCCGCGTGGCCGGGTCTTCCCCACTGTCGCTCCCTTCCGCGGCCCTGATGCGATCACCCTTCTCCGCCGCCAGCGTCCAGAGCCGGCGCAGGAAGCGGAAGGCCCCCTCCACGCCTTCGTCCGACCACTCCAGGGACTGCTCGGGCGGGGCGGTGAACATCATGTAGAGGCGCACGGTGTCGGCCCCGTAGCGGTCCAGCAGGGGCTGGGGATCGACGCCGTTGTTCTTGGACTTGGACATCTTCTCCACCCCGCCGTGCCGCACCGGCAGTCCGTCGCTCTTTAACACGGCTTTAACCACCCGGCCTTTGTCGTCACGCAGGATCTCCACTTCGGAAGGATTGAACCACTCGCGCGAGCCATCGTCTTTTTCGCGGTAGTAGGTATCGGCCACCACCATGCCCTGAGTGAGCAGCCGGGTGAAGGGTTCGTCGCCGGTCACCAGCCCCTCGTCGCGCATCAGCTTGTGGAAGAAGCGAGCGTAGAGCAGGTGGAGGATGGCGTGCTCCACGCCGCCGATGTACTGGTCCACCGGCAGCCAGTAGCGGGCGCGCTCGTCGAGCATCGCCTGGTCGTTGTCGGGGCAGCAGTAGCGGGCGTAGTACCAGCTCGACTCCATAAAGGTGTCGAAGGTGTCGGTCTCGCGCACCCGCCCGTCATCCAGGTCGTAGAACGCCGGCATCTTCTTCAGCGGCGAGCCGGAACCGTCGGGCACCACGTCCTCGGGCAACTCCACCGGGAACTCGGTGGCCGGTTCGGCGTTGCCCTCGGCGTCGTAGATCACCGGGATGGGGCAGCCCCAGTAGCGCTGGCGGCTCACCCCCCAGTCGCGCAGGCGGAAGTTGACCGTCCTGCCGCCCTTGCCGTGCTCCTCCAGCCAGGCGGCGATGGCGTCGAAAGCGGCCTCGGAGGTGAGGCCGGTGAAGGGGCCTGAGTCCACCAGCACCCCCTTCTCGGTGTAAGCCCCTTCCTCGATGGAAACTTCGGAGCCATCCTGGGGATAGATCACCTGTTTCCTGGGAATGCCGTACTTCTCGGCGAACTCCCAGTCCCGCTGGTCGTGGGCCGGCACCGCCATCACCGCGCCGGTGCCGTAGCTCATGAGGACGAAGTTGGCGGCGTACACCGGCACCGGCTCGCCGGTGACCGGGTGGAGCGCCTCCACCCCCAGGGGGAAGCCCTTCTTCTCCATGGTCTCCAGCTCGGCCTCGGAGACGCCTCCCTTGCGGCACTCGTCGATGAAGGCGGCCAGCTCGGGATTGCCCTTGGCCACATCCAGGGCCAGCGGATGTTCGGCGGCCACCGCCACGTAGGTGACCCCCATGAGGGTGTCGGGGCGGGTGGTGAAGATCTCCAGCTTCTCGTCCCGGCCGGCGATCTCAAAGACCATGCGCACCCCTTCCGAGCGGCCGATCCAGTTGCGCTGCATGGTGACCACCTGCTCCGGCCAGCCGTCGAGCTGGTCGAGGTCGTCCAGCAGCTCCTGGGCGTAGTCGGTGATGCGCAGGAACCACTGCTCGATGTCGCGCTTCTCGACCGGCGCGTCGGAGCGCCAGCCCTTGCCGTCGATCACCTGCTCGTTGGCCAGCACCGTCTGGTCCACCGGGTCCCAGTTGACCGTGGCCTTCTTGCGGTAGGCGAGGCCCTTCTCCATCAGCCGGGTGAAGAACCACTGCTCCCACTTGTAGTAATCGGGATCGCAGGTGGCCAGCTCGCGCTCCCAGTCGTAACCGAAACCGAACTGTTTGAGCTGGCCCTTCATGTGGGCGATGTTGTCGCGGGTCCACTGGGCCGGCGGCACGCCGTGCTGGATGGCGGCGTTCTCGGCCGGCAGGCCGAAGGCGTCCCAGCCCATGGGCTGGAGCACGTTCTTGCCCAGCATGCGCTGGTAGCGGGCCACCACGTCGCCCAGGGTGTAGTTGCGCACATGGCCCATGTGCAGTTTGCCGGAGGGGTAGGGAAACATGGAGAGGCAGTAGAACTTTTCCCGCGCCGGGTCCTCCACGGCGCGGAAGCTCCGGTTCTCCTCCCAGTACTTCTGGGCCTCGGCCTCGATGCGCTTGGGATCGTATTGGCGGTCCATGAAACCTCGCCTGACAGCAATGGATAGCCGCTTAGCATATCGCACCAGGGCGGCTCCAGGGAACCGGGAGCGTGGTAAAGTTGAGCGCGCGAGGAGGCGCGCCGATGAAAGAGATCAAACGTTTTCCCCTGCAAGTTCACATAGCGCTGCTTTTCCTGCTGCTCCTGACGGCGGTTACAGCGCTGCTCATCTGGCACAATCAATCCGGCTGCCGACGAATCATTCTCACGGCAACGGATACCCTTGTGGATCATATCGCCGACCAAGTCAGTGCCCGCTTGAGCGCCACTCATGGCCCGGCCTACATGGCCATCGCGGTGTTGGGTCAAAGCCGGCTGACAAGGGCGGCGACAACTGGTCAGCGTGTCGCCGCCTTGCCGCTGATGGCCCAGGTGTTGGCGGAACAACCCTATTTGTCGGCGGTACGAATCGCCTACCCAAACGGCGATTCTTTTATTTTGCGCCGGGCAGAAGGCCCCGACGCGCCGGTTTCAGACCGGCATTCTGGCAGGGCCGCCTATGTGGCCGACGATTTCATGCTAAGTGAAGGCCACGGCGTCCTGCACAGACGCTTCTATGACCGCCATCTTCGTATGGTGAAGGCCGGCGGCTCGGAACCGGCCCGTTACGACCCGCGAAATACCGACTGGTATCGGCGGGCTATGGCCGGGCAAGCCTCGGTTCTGGTTGGGCCCCATCCACTGGCTTTCATTGGAAAGCCGGGGATGACGGTCGCCCGTCAAGGCGCGGTGAAGGGCGTTGTTGTAGCCGCGGACATTACCCTCGCCGCTCTTTCCCTTTCCCTGCCCAAGGAGGTTGTAACCCCTTCTTCGGAAATGGCCCTGTTCGATGATCAGGGCCGGGTGGTGGCTTATCGTGGCGCAACAAGTCTCGGCACCGGGGGCTCCTCCAGTGGTCAGGCGGTGATGTTGGACGACCTCGACGACGCGCCGCTGGCAGCGCTTGCGAATCTTAAGGCGCGCTTTGGGCAGACAGGCGTCATTCATCTGGAGGTAAAAGGCATGCCATGGAGCGCGCGCTTGCGGCGCATTCCCACCGGCGACGGCCAGGCCCTCGATCTTGCGGTGTTGGTGCCGGACAACGAACTGGTTGCAGACGCGCTCCACATCTCGGAACAGGGGGCCGCCATCGGCCTTGGAATCGTCCTGGCTTCGGTTCCCCTGTTGCTGGTTTTCGCCCGGCGCCTGAGCCTGCCGCTGCGGCGGCTGGTTGTGGAGACGGGCCGCATCCAGCGTTTCGATTTTGGTGATTCCGCCTTGCCGCCATCCCGAATCCTGGAGGTATGGCAACTTGAGAAGGCGATACTGGCACTCAAAGGGACGATCAACCGCTTTCTCCATCTCATCGGCAGCCTGGCGGGAGATCAGGATTTCGATCACATCCTCGAAACCTTTTCCAAGGAGATCCGCGAAGCCAGCCGGGGCGATGCCGTGGGCGTCATGCTGCTCGACGACCAGGCTTGTTGCCTGATAGCCAAGAGCTGGGCCACCAACGGCAAGGGATGGAAGCCTCCCGCCGGCAGGCTGGACCTGAATGACGACCAGGCCCGCCCCTTGAGAGAGGTGATCGAACAAAAGAAGGGACGGGCGTTTGTGGTGGAACCGGATAGCCGAAACTGGTTCCGCGCCCTGCGGCCCGGTTCCGATAAACTGCAAGTCTATCTGCAACCGCTGCTGAGTCGTGGCAACCAGCCCCTGGGCGTGGTCTTTCTAATGACGGCGGGAAATGTCGGGAACGACCAGCGCACATTGAGCAACTGGCGGCACTTCGTTGACAGGCTCAGCGGTTTCGCGGCCGTTACGCTTGAGACCCGCTCCCTGCTGGACTCCCGCAAGGCCTTGCTGGAAGGGTTCATCCGGGTTATTGCCGCCGCCATCGACACCAAATCCCCCTATACCGGGGGTCACTGCCAAAGAGTGCCGGTGCTTGCGCAAATGCTCTCCCAGGCAGCGGCAGAAAGTCACGCCCACCCCTTCATGGCTTACCACCCGGACGATGAGCAACGCGAAGCGTTACAGATCGCCGCCTGGCTTCATGATTGCGGAAAAGTGACCACGCCGGAATTCGTTGTGGACAAGGCGACCAGGCTGGAAACCCTGTACAACCGTATCCATGAAATCCGCACCCGTTTCGAGGTGCTCAAAAGGGACGCTTGTATCCGCTACTGGAAAGGGGTGGCCCAGGGAAAAGAAAAGGCCCTGCTCAAGGTGGAGTTGGAGAAGGAACTGGCCGTCCTGGACAAAGAGTTTGCCTTCGTTGCCGCATGCAACTCCGGCGAAGAAACCATGACGCCGGACAAGCAGCAACGGCTGCGGGTGATCGGCAACCGCACCTGGACCCGAACCCTGGACGACACCCTGGGCCTTTCACAAGAGGAACGGAAGCGGAAGGGAACCAGCGTTCCGCCACCCATCGAAGAGCCTTTGCTGGCCGACCGCGAAGAGCACCTGGTTCCCTGGGGAGATCAAAAACCGCTCCCGGAAAACGATCGCTGGCGGTTCCACATGGAAGTTCCAGAACACCGCCTCAACCTGGGCGAGCTTCATAATCTGACCATACGGTGGGGCACTCTCTCGGAGGAGGAGCGCTTTCTAATCAATCAGCACATCGTTCAGACCATGGTGATGTTGGGCCAGCTTCCTTATCCGCCTCATTTGAAAGAGGTGCCCGAAATCGCCGGCGCCCACCACGAAAAGATGGATGGCACCGGTTATCCCCTGGGGCTGAAGGGCAGAGAGATTCCCTTCATGGGCCGCATCATGGCCATCGCCGATATCTTTGAAGCCCTCACCGCCTCGGACCGGCCCTACAAACCGGCAAAAAAATTGAGCGAAGCAGTGCGCATCCTCTGGTTCATGAAAAAGGACGGCCACATCGACCCAGATCTGTTCGATCTCTTCCTGCGCAGTGGCGTCTATCGCCGCTATGCCGAAGCTTACCTGAAACCGGAACAGCTCGACGAAGTCAGAATCGAAGATTATCTGGCATAAGGGGCCGGAACGGGCGGAACACCGGGACGCACTGGCGGATAGTTACCAGGTCTGCGCCAAATGGACATCCAACCCGTGGATTCCTTTTTGTCGATCACCACCTTGGCGGCCTCCCGATCCCGTTCCCTTGCCTTCGCCTGACGCTCTTTCTCTCGCTTTTCGCGTTCCTTTCTTCCCTCCTCGATCATCTTTCGCGCCTTTTCCGTGCGCGCCTGAGCCGCTTTCATCTCGTCGGGATGGGGGGCGGGCGGCAGCCGCACTGCCTCCTTTTTCACGGCTCCGGGCACCGGCCTGTCGGAATAGATCACACGGCCCTCCTTGTCCACGTATTTCATTGGCGCCTCGCCGGCTTGCAGGGAAAGGGACAGACAAAACGGCACCACCAGAAGGAAGATTCTCATGGCAACTTCTCCACGGTTGTCACACCGTTAAAATTAGCATAAAGGAAGGTCTGAAAAATTCAGGCCTTCCTCCGGCACATGGATGTGCCGGCAA
>JALVUB010000187.1 GCA_027023915.1 Sedimenticola sp. | reverse complement strand
AGCGGGGATCGTTGCCTGCGCCATGCCGGCTGCCCAGGCGCAGCGCCCAGAGTTCGTGGAAGCGGGAGTGGAGAATGCCAAAGGTGACATCGTCGCCACGAGCGATGGCATACAGCTTTTGGTCGGGCAAAATCGCCGGGTGCATCCAGACGAAGAGCCGGTGTTTGGCGACTTCGGGGGTGGCGATGTAGCGCGGCAGCGGGGCCAGGGCGCGGCGCATTCCCGGCCGGGACTCGGCATGTCGCCACCAATATTTGCGGTAGGCTTCCCGCCGGTTCTTTTCCCGCACCGGCTTCACATGCTCCACCAAGTAGGCAAAGGGCGCCTCATACAGGGCCGCCTCCTGCTCGCTCATGTCGGTGCCGAAGTCGATGATCCACTTGTCGCGCGGGCGGCGGGTGAGGTCGATGCCGTTCCACAAGGGGCGCAGCACCTCGCTGTTGGGCCTGCCGTGGGGGTTGGGCAGTTCCAGCCATTGGCGCGCCCGGTCGCCGGGAATGTCGAACGGCCCTTTTTTCGAGGCGCCCATGAAGCAGACGCCGGCGTTCTCCGGCAGCCGGGCCGCCTGGGTGATGTCCCCGCCGCCGCCCGCCGTCAGATCGGCGTGGATGCCCGCCACCGCCTTTCCGTCCAGCCGCCGCGGTTGCCCGTGATCCCGGGGGCCGAAGCAGACCAGCGACACCCGCACCGCCGCGCCCTCGTTCACCCAGGGCTCGTCGGACCAGGCCTCGAAGATTTCGCCGCTCTCCAGGATGCGCGCCAGCACCTTCCGGTTGGCGCCGCCCCGGATGGAGTTGGTGGCCACCAGCCCGGCGCGTTGGGCCTTGCCCGCCTCGATCTGGGCGCGCGCCTTTTCGAACCAGTAGGTGACCAGGTCGGCGCCGCCGGGCACCCGGCCCTGGTAACGCTCCCGCAGCCGGCTGACATACTCTTCGCCCAGCTCACCCAGCATCCTGGAGCCGCCGAGAAAGGGCGGGTTGCCGATGATGACATCCGCCTCGGGCCACTCCGGCTCGGTGCCGTCGGGGCTCAAGATGGCGTCGCGCTCCTCGATGGTCTCCAGGGGGCGCAGGATGGGATCGCGGGCGACGTTGAAGCCGTGCGCCAGCATCCACTGGATGTCACCGATCCAGACGGTCACCCGCGCCAGTTCGGCGGCGTAGGGGTTGATCTCGATGCCGTGGACCGTCTCCGGCCCCACGGCGGGGAATTCGCGGTGCAGCCCCAGGGCCTCGGCCTCCAGGATCACCTGGTGCTCCAGGTCCTTGAGAGCGCGCAGGGCGAGATAGAGAAAGTTGCCGGAGCCGCAGGCCGGGTCCAGCACCCGGAAATTGCGCAGCCGTTCCAGAAAACCCTGGTAGAGGGCCTCGGCCTTGCGGCTGTGGCCGCTCCTGGTCCTGGCGATGGCCTGTTCGATGGCGGCCCTGGTCTCTTCCCATTCCCGCCGCAGGGGTTCGACGAGGGTGGGGCGGATCAGTTTCTGGATGGTGGCCGGGTCGGTGTAGTGGGCGCCGAGCTGGGCGCGCTTGGCCGGGTCCAGGCCGCGCTCGAACAGGGTGCCGATGATGGCCGGTTCGATGGATGACCAGTCCTGGTGGCCCAGGGCGGTGAGCAGGCGGATCTCGTCGTTTTCCAGGGGCAAGGCCTGGCTGTTGCTGTCGAAAAGGCCACCGTTGAACCAGGCGATGACCTCGATGCCAAAACCGCCGCCCCTGGCCATGGCGGCGAAAAGGGCGGAGACCTGGGACTGGAACAGTGTGGGCTGTTTGAGGGTGTTCTCCAGCAGCCGGGTGAACAGGTTTTGCGGCAGCAGGCCCACATCCTCGGCGAAGAAGCAGAAGAGAATGCGGTTGAGAAAATGGGCCACCTGATGGGGCTCGTGGCCGCGCTGGCGCAGCCGCCGGGCCAGTTCCGCGAACTGCCGCGCCGCCTGTTCGGTGACTTCGGCGGTGGTCCTGCCGGGACGGAGTTTTTCGGGATCGGCAAAAGCCCACTTGAGGAGCTGGCGCTTCTCCGGCCTGGCCAGGTCGTCCAGGGTGATGACATGAACTTCCGGCACGGTGCCGGTGAAGGCGGTGTGGATGACGATGGAGTCGATGTCGGAGACGATGAGCAGCGGCGGATACTCCAGCGCCGGGGTGTAGAGCTGAAGCTGTTTGAAGGCGGCCTGGAGGTCCTTGCCCTTGCCCTTGTACTCCCAGGCGAAACAGCCGCGCTTCCAGACATCTGCCCAGCCGTCGCCGCCGCCGGCCTTGGTGGCGCCTTTCTCGAAGGCGTACCAGGTACCGTCCGGGTCGGCCTCCGCCGGGGTGGGCTCCTCCAGCAGGCGGCAGAGGTCGATGAAGTGCTCCTGGGCGGCGGAGCGCTCCTTGAGGGTGGCGGCGCGCCACTTTTCGATGAAGGCCTGGGGAGTCATGGTTTCGGCTCCCGGGCGGCCGTGGCCACCCATTCCACCCGCCCGGCATCGAGGGTCGCGCCCACCCTGGGATCATTCTCGCGCCAGTCGGGCAGCACCACCCGCCGTGCCGGGCGGTCGCCGGTTTCCAGCTCGTGGATGGCGGGGCGGTGGGTGTGGCCGTGGATGAGCAGGTCGGCCTGGTGGATCTCCAGCGCCCGGCGCACGGCATCGGCGTTGACGTCGGTGATGTCGTCGGGCTTGAGGGAGAGGGATTCGCCGCTGCGGCGGCGGTACTCGGCGGCCAGGGCGCGGCGTTCGGGGATGGAGAGGGCCAGGGCCTGCCGGCGGAACCCGGGGCTGCGGAGTTGGGCGCGGACCTGCTGGTATTCGATGTCGTCGGTGCAGAGCTGGTCGCCGTGCATGAGCAGCAGCCGCAGGCCCTGGTGTTCCACCAGGGCTTCGTCTTCCAGCAGGCGGGCGCCGGTTTCGGCGGCGAAGCGGTCGCCCACCAGGAAGTCACGGTTGCCGCGCTGAAAGAAGAGGGGGGTGGCTTTGCCGAAGCGCTTCAGCACTCCCTTCACCTCGGCGGCGAAGGGGGCGGGGTCGTCGTCGCCGATCCAGGCGTCGAAGAGATCGCCCAGGATATAGAGCGCCTCCACCCGTCCCGCCTGTTCTTCCAGCAGAGCGCGGAAGCGGGAAAGGAGGGTGGGGCGTTCCGGGGAGAGATGAAGGTCGGAAAGAAAGAGCAACATGGGGCAAGCTGTCGGGCTGAAGCCCGACCTACCGGCCGGGAACGGGCGTTTCCGTAGGTCGGACTTCAGTCCGACCCGACCATCTCCGCCTTCTCGATCACCACCGGCTCCACCGGCACGTCCTGGTGGCCGGCCTTGTTGCCGGTGGCAACATGCTCGATCTTGTCCACGGTATCCATCCCTTCCACCACGCGACCGAAAACCGCGTAGCCCCAGCCGTCGTGGCCGGGGTGGTTGAGAAAGTCGTTGTCCTTCACGTTGATGAAGAACTGGGCGGTGGCCGAGTGGGGATCGGCGGTGCGCGCCATGGCGATGGTGCCACGGTCGTTCTTCAGGCCGTTTCTGGCCTCGTTCTCGATGGGCTCGTGGGTGGCCGGCTGCATCATGTCGGGCAGAAAACCGCCCCCCTGGATCATGAACCCGGCGATGACGCGGTGGAAGATCTTGCCGTCGTAAAAGCCTTCCTCCACGTAGCGGCGGAAGTTGGCGCAGGTGACCGGCGCCTTCTCCTCGTCCAGCTCGATGACGATGTCGCCCAGGTTGGTGGTCATTTTTACTCTGCTCATTTTTTCTCCTCGATGCGTTTGACGGACTGGATCACCACCGGCTCAACGGGTACGTCGCGCATGCCGTTGCGCGCGCCGGTGGGCACATGGGCGATGGCGTCCACCACCTCCATGCCTTTGGTCACCCTGCCAAAAACGGCGTAGCCCCAGCCGTCGCGGCTTGGGTAGTCGAGAAAGTGGTTGTCCTTCTGGTTGATGAAGAACTGGGCGGTGGCCGAGTGGGGGTCGGAAGTCCGCGCCATGGCAATGGTGCCGCGGTCGTTCTTCAGGCCGTTGTCCGCCTCGTTGACGATGGGGGCGTGGGTGGCCTTCTCCCGCATGTCGGGGGTGTAGCCGCCGCCCTGGATCATGAAGTTCGGAATGACGCGGTGGAAGATGGTGCCGTCGTAAAAACCCTCGTCCACGTAACGCAGAAAGTTGGCCACCGTTTTCGGCGCCTTGTCGGGGTAAAGGGTAAGTTCGATGTCGCCCTTGCTGGTCTTCATCAGCACCTTCACGTCGGCGGCCTGGGCGGCTGCCGTCAGGAGCAGGCCCAGGAGGAGGATGGCGATCTTTTTCATCTGCGGGGTTCTCCGGTCGATTTCACCCCGCAATCATACCTTGCTATCGGGTAAAATGTATCGATTTGATCCGCGCCTTGAAACCATTCTGGAGACACCGTAGCGACCCCCAGGGAACCTGTGGTAGGTCGGGCTTCAGCCCGACAAGGCGCTCGCTTTATGTCGGGCTGAAGCCCGACCTACATGCATGATCTTCCATGATTGGGGATGAATCCACGTTTCGCGAGATTTGATGCCATGACCCTCAGGATCTACAACGACCTCCACCGCCGGAAAGAGGAGTTCGAGCCCCTGGAGCCGGGCCGGGTGCGCATGTATGTCTGCGGCATGACGGTGTACGACTACTGCCACCTCGGCCACGCCCGGGTGGTGGTGGTGTTCGACGTGGTCTATCGCTACCTGAAGGCGCGCGGCCACGAGGTCACCTACGTGCGCAACATCACCGACATCGACGACAAGATCATCCAGCGCGCCAACGAGCAGGGCATCCCCTTCCACGAGCTGACGAAGAAGTTCATCGACGCCATGCACGAGGACTTCGACGCCCTGGGGGTGGAGCGGCCCACCCTGGAGCCGCGCGCCACCGGGCACCTGGAGGAGATCATCCGCATGATCCAGGCCCTCATCGACAAGGGCCACGCCTACCAGGCGGAGAACGGCGATGTCTATTACGACGTGCGCAGCTTCCCCGGGTACGGCAGGCTCTCGGGCAAGTCCATCGACGACCTGGAGGCGGGGGCCCGGGTGGAGCCGGGGGAGGGCAAGCGCGATCCCCTCGACTTCGCCCTCTGGAAGGCGGCCAAGCCGGGCGAGCCGGCCTGGGACTCCCCCTGGGGAAAGGGGCGTCCCGGCTGGCACATCGAGTGCTCGGCCATGTCCACCTCGGCCCTGGGCGACACCTTCGACATCCACGGCGGCGGCGCCGATCTCACCTTCCCCCACCACGAGAACGAGATCGCCCAGTCGGAGGGGGCCACCGGCCATCCCTTCGTGCGCTACTGGATGCACAACGGCTTCGTGCGGGTGAAGGAGGAGAAGATGTCCAAATCGCTGGGCAACTTCTTCACCATCCGGGAGATTCTCGAACATTACCGGCCCGAGGAGGTGCGCTACTTCATCCTCACCAGCCACTACCGCAGTCCGCTGAACTACGACGAGGAGCACCTGGTCAACGCCCGCAAGGCGCTGGACCGCCTCTACACCGCCCTGCGGGGCCTGCCGCGGGCGGAGCCCGGCGAGGCGGACCAGTACGTGGAGGCCTTCAACGCCGCCATGGACGACGATTTCAACACCCCCGAGGCGCTGGCGGTGCTCTTCGAGCTGGTGCGCGAGATCAACCGGGTGCGTCCCGAGAACGAGAAGAAGGCCGCCCGCATGGGTGCAGAGCTCAAGCGTTTAGGGGGCATCCTGGGTATCCTGCAGGAGGAGCCGGAGGCGTGGCTCAAGGGGACGCCATCGGGCAGCGAGGGGCTGACCGACGAGCAGATCGAGGCGCTTATCCAGCAGCGGCTGGAGGCGCGCAAGGCAAAGAACTGGGCCGAGGCCGACCGCATCCGCGACGAGCTGAAGGCCCAGGGCATCGTGCTGGAGGATTCGCCCCAGGGCACTACCTGGCGCAGGGAGTGATAAAACTGGTTTGTCACTGCAGTGGATTGGCAGCTACACTGGATTTCGAGCGGGATAACAGTCAGGGCAAAGTGCGATGAGCAAGGTGAAATATACTTATTGGCAGGATGACGGTTGGTGGCTGGGATACTTGGAAGAGTATCCTGATTACCTGACTCAGGGTGAATCACTGGAAGAGCTTAAGGAAAACCTGCGGGATCTCTACAAGGATCTCTCTGAAGGCCATGTGCCTTGCGTCAGGCGGGTGGATGAGCTTGAAGTAGCATGATGTAAATGGCCAAACGCACCTTCCCAGTCTTCTACTGCGACTTCCTGCGCGACCTGAGCATCAGCTCGTCCAGGCCGGAGCCGTTGGCGGCCGACCGCCTGGTGCCCCTGGCGGAGCAGCTTTTGGTGGCGGAGGACAACTACCTGGGGGTGGTGGACCCCAACGACGTGATCTTGCAGCTTTACCTTTCCGGACGTGAAATGGTGGTGGAGCTGCTCTTCCCGGAATCCACCGGCATCCTGCAAAAGCGCATGGCGGTGGAAGAGGCGCTGGCCCTGTTGGGCGATCTTCCCGATGAGTTCAGCGAGGCGATGCTGCCCGGCGCCCGTTATCTGAACACCTGAAAGCGTTCCGCCTTGCCAATCTCCGCTGGCAACAGGAAAAAGGTATCATGCGGGCAGTTTCTTCTCCCGCAGGACACCCGCCATGGAAACAAACGGTCCCCGCGCTGACATCGGCCTCATCGGCCTTGCCGTCATGGGCCAGAACCTGGCCTTGAACATGGCGGAAAAGGGGTTTCGCGTGGTGGTTTACAACCGCACCGTGGAACGCATGCGCCATTTCCTGGAGACCCAGGGGGCGGCAGCGGGCATCCAGGGGGCCGAGACGCTGCCGGAGCTGGTGGAGGCGCTCAGGCCGCCACGAAAAATCATGCTCATGGTGCGCGCCGGGGCGGCGG
>JALVUB010000186.1 GCA_027023915.1 Sedimenticola sp. | reverse complement strand
CCTTGCAGCTCAGGCAGTGGCGTGGGCACGCTGTTTCTCCCAAAGAGGCTCGGCCAGCCTGCGCGCCTGATCCAGCTCTTCCAGCAGCTCGGCCAGGGGCGGGATGTTGTCGTCGCGCTCGATCATGGTGGAGACAGGGCCGAAACGGCGCGCCGCCTCCCGATAGAGCGCCCACACCTCGTCGCGCACGGGTTGATCGTGAGTATCGATGAGAATTTTGCCGGAAGCGTTGGTGGTATGTCCCGCCAGATGGAACTGCCACACCCGTTCCACCGGCACGCCTTCAACATAGTCGTGTGGATCGAAACCGTGGTTCACGGCGCTGACGAAGATGTTGTTCACATCCAGCAGTACCAGGCAGTCGGCCTCCTCGCAGACGGCGGTGAGAAACTCCCACTCGCTCATGGCGGAATCGTGGAAGGTGACATAGCTGGAAAGATTCTCCAGCAAAATGCGACGACCGAGAAAATCCTGCACCTGCCGAACCCGCGAGGCTACATGGGCCACCGCCTCGTCGCTATAGGGAAGTGGCAGCAGATCGTGGAAGTTGTGGCCGCCCAAGCTGGTCCAGCAGAGATGGTCGGAGACCCAGCGCGGCTCCACCCGCTCGATGAGCGCCTTGAGGCCGCGCAGGTAGTCGAAATCGAGAGGATCGCTGCTGCCGATGGAGAGAGAGACGCCATGCATCACCAACGGATAGTGCTCACGGATGCGCTCCAGCCAGTGAAGCGGGCGGCCACCTTCCACCATGTAGTTTTCGGAGATGATCTCGAACCATCCCACCGGCGGCAGTTGGTCGAGCACCTCTTGATAGTGTTCCTTGCGCAGGCCGAGTCCGAAGCCAAGATAAGGACGTTCCACCTGTTCCTCCAAAAAAGGCCGGCCCGGAACCCCGGAACCGGCCGTGCATCAAGGCCGGTTTCCCGGTTACTTCTTGCCTTTGGCCATGAACTTGCCGCCGGCTTTGTCGCACTGGGCCTTGGTCATGATAAGAAAGCCCTGGCCCTTGCAAGAGTTCTGGCCCTGGCAGGCGTTGGTGGCGGTGGCGCAGGCGCTCTGGCCCTTACAGGCGTTCGCTCCCATGCACTTGCCCTTGGCATCGCCGGCCATGGTGGCCATGGGAGCGCCCGCAAGCATGGCGGCGGCGGCAGCAGCCAGAGCCAGTCCCTGAATCTTTTCAGCAGTGGATTTCATCGTATTCCTCCTGTGGATTTGTCAAAGAGTCCAAGATGCCACAATCGTGGCATCCGACCAATAGACCGCCATTGTTGGAAATTTTTTTCAGCGGTTTTTGAAGTATAGGAAGGCCTGAAAAATTCAGGCCTTCCTCCGGCACATGGATGTGCCGGCAAAATCAATGGCCCCAAGCCATTGATTTTGGACCAAACCGCGTTTGCGGCACAGTGAGCTCTGATAAAGCCATGGAAGGCTTTTATCAGAGCTTCCTACTTCCTATAGGAAATCCTGTTTTTTCGTTTATTCGATGTCGAAAGTGTAGTGAATGCTGCCACCACTTTTTCCCGCGCTGCTGGTGCCTTCCAGCTCCACGTTTTTGTTCAGCCGGTAAC
>JALVUB010000185.1 GCA_027023915.1 Sedimenticola sp. | reverse complement strand
CGGCATGGGCAGGTTGGCGTCGGGGGAGTTGGGGGTGCCGACGGGGGCTGCCTTGAAGGGCACCCGCTTGTGCAGCTTGGCGGCGTGACCGCCGAGCTGGCCTTCCTTCTCCACCAGGTGGACGGTGTAGCCGGCAGCGGCCGCTTCCAGCGCGGCGGTCATGCCGGTGACGCCGCCACCCACCACCAGGATGTTGGGGTTGCGCTCCTGCTGGCCGGAAGGCTGGGGCGGGTTCATCTGCTTGATCTCGCCGCAGGACATGCGGATGTAGTCCTCGGCCATCTCCTGGGTGGTCTCGCGCGCCTCGTCGGTGTCGGGCCGCGCCCAGATCACCCCTTCGCGCAGGTTGGCGCGGGTCACCGCCACCCTGGACTCGGGGAAGGCAAAGGCCTCCACCTTGGCGCGCTTGGAGCAGGCGGCGATGACGATGTGGGTGACGCCATCGTTGTCGATGTCGTCCTGGATCATCTGCACGCCTTCCTTGCTGCACAGCATCTCGTGCTGCTTGACCACGTTCATCCGCCCCTCGCGGGTGGCCACGTTCTCCAGCGAAGCGGCATCCAGGCGGTCACCGATGCCGCAGCCGGTGCAAATGTATGCTGCAAATTTCTTTTCGTCGGACATTGGCTCAGCCCTCCGCTGCTGCTACGCGATTGATTACCTGAATGGCCTTGAGCGCGGCGCCGGTGGCGCTCTGCACCGCCCGGTTCACGTCCAGGGCGTCGGTGGCGCAACCGGCGGGGAAGACGCCGCCATTCTCTTCCGAAGGCTCGATAAAGCCCTCGCGGTTGAGGGTGAGCGCCACGGGGAACTCGTCCAGCCCCACGGAGGGCTGCATGCCGATGGCCAGCACCACCAGGTCGTGCTCGTTTGCGTAGCGGTGGTAACCCTCGGTGTCCACGCCGTTGAGCACCGGGTTGCCGTTCTCCTTGTTGAGGGTGATGGAGGCCACCTTGGACTTGATGAACCTGACGTTGTCCATGGCCTTCACCTTGGCGTAGAAGTCCTCGAAGCGGTCGATGGCGCGGATGTCGATGTAGTAGATGCTCACCTGGGCGTCGTCGCCGTAGGCGTCCACCACGTAGTGGGTCTGCTTGAGCGAGGCCATGCAGCAGATGCGCGAGCAGTGCCACAGGTGGTTGCGGTCGCGGGAGCCGGCGCACTGGATGAAGGCGACGTTCTTCGCCTCCTTGCCGTCGGAGGGGCGCACGATCTTGCCGCCGGTGGGACCCTTGGGATCGGCCATGCGCTCGAACTCGACGCTGGTGATGACGTTCTCGAAGCGATCGTAGCCGTAGGGCTGGATCTTGGCGGCATCATAAGGTTGCCAGCCGGTGGCCCAGACCACGGCGCCCACGGGGAAGTCG
Organism: Sedimenticola sp.; assembly: GCA_027023915.1. Taxonomy (GTDB): domain Bacteria; phylum Pseudomonadota; class Gammaproteobacteria; order Chromatiales; family Chromatiaceae; genus Thiolapillus. Next base: position 210 of record JALVUB010000185.1, on the reverse strand, counting down.
ATTTCCTGCTCCTGCATGTCGAGGTCGATGGCGTCGTACTTGCAGGCATCTTTCGCTTTCTGGGCGTCATCGGTGCCGATGATGCGGGGATCCAGCACGTACTTCATGGGGTGTGCCATGACGTGGGGCAGGTAGGCGCCCTTGCGCTTGGCCAGGCCGTAGTTGTACTCGTCGTCGAACTCGGCCTCCACCGCCTTGGCGCACTCGCCG
>JALVUB010000184.1 GCA_027023915.1 Sedimenticola sp. | reverse complement strand
ATCCCGGCTATGGCTTTGCCGGCCACAAGGGGTATCCTACCCGGCAGCACCTCGAAGCCTTGCAGCGGCTGGGCGTCAGCCCCGCGCACCGGCGCAGCTTCGGGCCGGTGAAGCGGTGTTTGCGAGGGCGTGAGATTCCTGGGAGATGAAGCGTGAGTACTGTCAAACAAGAAGTGAAAGCACTTTTGGACAAACTTCCAGAAGACTGTTCACTGGAAGATATTCAGTACCATCTCTATGTCGTGGAGAAGATCCATAGGGGCATTGAGCGGGCCGAAAAGGAAGGCACAATGAGTCAGCTGGATGTGGAACTCAAATTCGAAAAATGGACCTCCAAGTAGAATGGTCTCCAGAAGCCACGGAAGATCTGGAGTCCATTGCGGATTACATCGCGCGTGATTCCCGGTTCTATGCTCAGGCGGTGGTCAGAAAATATTGACGGTTTCTCGCAGTATCCAGCAATTTCCTCTGGCCGGCCGGATTGTTCCGGAGTTGGGTGATGAGCGCATCAGGGAACGGTTCGTCTACAGCTACCGTCTGATTTACAGAATCGAATCTCACCGGATGCGGGTCGTGGCCGTTATGCATGGCCGACGATTGCGGGAGAACCTGCAGGAACGTTTTGATAACGGGGTTTGATACGGGCGCAAGCGCCAAGTACTGTCGTTCCATGACCAACACCTTCGTCCATCTCCACCTCCACACCGAGTACTCCATGGTGGACAGCGTGGTGCGCATCCAGCCGCTGATGGAGAAGGTGGCCCGGGCGGGGATGCCGGCAGTGGCGCTCACCGACCAGAGCAACCTCTTCGCCCTGGTGAAGTTCTACAAGGCGGCGCTGGCGGCGGGGATCAAGCCCATCGTGGGCGTGGACGCCTGGCTGCGCAACGAGGAGCAGGTGAACCAGCCCCACCGGCTGGTGCTGCTGGCGCAGAATGCCACCGGCTACGCCAACCTGCGGCTGTTGGTGTCGCGCGGCTACCAGGAGGGGCAGCACCTGGGCAGGCCCATGCTGGAGCGCGACTGGCTGACGCCCGAGCGCTGCCAGGGGCTCATCGCTCTCTCCGGTGGCCGCCAGGGGGACGTGGGGCGGGCGCTGCTGGCCGGCCACCAGGCCCAGGCCGGGGCGCTTCTCGACTGGTGGCTGGAGCGCTTCGGCGACCGCTACTACCTGCAACTGGTACGCACCGGCCGGCCGGAAGAGGAAGAGTGCCTCCACGCCAGCGTGGCGCTGGCGGCGGAGCGCCGGGTGCCGGTGGTGGCCACCAACGAGGTCTGCTTCCTGGAGCCCGACGACTTCCAGGCCCACGAGGTGCGGGTCTGCATCCACCAGGGGCGCACCTTGGACGACCCCCGCCGGCCGCGCGACTACTCGCCCCAGCAGTACCTGCGCAGCCCGGAGGAGATGGCCGAGCTCTTCGCCGACATCCCCGAGGCGCTGGCCAACACGGTGGAGATCGCCCGCCGCTGCACCATCGAGCTGGAGCTGGGGAAGAACTACCTCCCCGACTTCCCGGTGCCCGAGGGGCTCACCATGGACCAGTACTTCCGCCGGCTTTCGCGGGAAGGGCTGGAAGCGCGGCTGAAGAAGATCCTCGACCCCGAGGCGCCCGATTTCGCCGAGCGGCGCAAGCCCTACGACGAGCGGCTGGAGACCGAGCTGGATGTGATCATCCAGATGGGTTTTCCCGGCTACTTCCTCATCGTCGCCGATTTCATCCAGTGGGCCAAGGACAACGGCATCCCGGTGGGGCCGGGGCGCGGCTCCGGCGCCGGCTCGCTGGTGGCCTACGCCCTCAAGATCACCGACCTCGATCCCCTGGAGCACGAGCTGCTGTTCGAGCGCTTCCTCAACCCCGAGCGGGTCTCCATGCCCGATTTCGACATCGACTTCTGCATGGACCGCCGCGACGAGGTGATCGACTACGTGGCGCGCAAGTACGGCCGCGAGGCGGTCTCCCAGATCATCACCTACGGCTCCATGGCCGCCAAGGCGGTGGTGCGCGACGTGGGCCGGGTGCTGGGCCACCCCTACGGCTTCACCGACCGGGTGGCCAAGATGATCCCCTTCGACCTGGGCATCACCCTGGACCGCGCCCTGGAGGAGAGCGAGGAGCTGAAGGCGGCCTACGCCAACGACGAGGAGGTGCGCCAGCTCATCGACATGGCCCGCCGCCTGGAGGGGCTCACCCGCAACGCCGGCAAGCACGCCGGCGGCGTGGTCATCGCCCCCGGCAAGCTCACCGACTTCACTCCTCTCTACTGCGAGGCGGACGGCTCCAACCTGGTGACCCAGTTCGACAAGAACGACGTGGAGGCGGTGGGACTGGTGAAGTTCGACTTCCTCGGCCTGCGCACCCTCACCATCATCGACTGGGCCCTCAAGACCATCAACGAGCAGCGCGCCCAGGCGGGCGAGCCGCCGGTGGAGATCGGCGCCATTTCCATGGACGACCCCAAGTCCTTCGAGCTGCTCAAGTCGGCGCGCACCACCGCCGTCTTCCAGCTTGAATCCCACGGCATGAAGGAGCTCATCGCCAAGCTGCAGCCCGACTGCTTCGAGGACATCACCGCCCTGGTGGCCCTTTTCCGGCCCGGCCCCCTGGGTTCCGGCATGGTGGACGACTTCATCGCCCGCAAGCATGGCCGCGCGAAAGTGGAATATCCCCACCCCAGGCTGGAGCCCATCCTCAAGCCCACCTACGGCGTCATCCTCTACCAGGAGCAGGTGATGCAGATCGCCCAGGTGCTGGCCGGCTACACCCTGGGCGGCGCCGACCTGTTGCGCCGCGCCATGGGCAAGAAGAAGCCCGAGGAGATGGCCAAGCAGGGCGAGATCTTCCTCAAGGGGGCGGTGGAGCGCGGCGTGGAGGAGGCCACCGCCAAGTACATCTTCGACCTGATGGAGAAGTTCGCCGGCTACGGCTTCAACAAGTCCCACTCGGCGGCCTACGCCCTGGTCTCCTACCAGACCCTCTGGCTCAAGGCCCACTATCCGGCCGCCTTCATGGCCGCGGTGCTCTCGGCCGACATGGACAACACCGACAAGGTGGTCCATCTCATCGAGGAGTGCCGTGACATGGGGCTGGAGGTGCTGCCGCCGGAGGTGAACCGCTCGCGCTATAGGTTCACCGTGGAGGGGGAGAAGACGGTGATCTACGGCCTGGGGGCCATCAAGGGGGTGGGCGAGGCGGCCATCGAGGGGATCGTGGAGGCGCGCGACCGCGACGGCCCCTTCCGTGACCTGTTCGATTTCTGCCGCCGCATCGACCTGAAGAAGTGCAACCGGCGGGTGCTGGAGTCCCTCATCCGCGCCGGCGCCCTGGACGGGCTGGGGCCCAACCGCGCCACCCTCATGGTGCAGTTGCCGCTGGCGCTGAAGATGGCCGAGCAGCACCACGCCCAGCAGGCGGCGGGCCAGGACGACCTGTTCGGCCTCAGCGAGCCCCAGGCGGCTCCCAGCCTGGGCATCCTGCCCGACGCGGTGGAGGAGTGGAACGACGAGCAGCGGCTGCGGGGGGAGAAGGAGACCCTGGGGCTCTTTCTCACCGGCCACCCCATCGACTTCTACCAGGCCGAGATCGAGGCGCTGGTGGGTCGGCGCATCGGCGGCCTGTCACTGGGGCAGAACGAGCGGGGCAGGGGTGGGCGCGGTCCCGTGGTCACCGTGGCCGGGTTGGTGGTGTCGGTGAGCCGGCGCAACACCCAGCGCGGCCCCATGGCGTCGGTGGTGCTGGAGGACAGGAGCGGTCGCATCGAGGCCACCTTCTTCAACGAGGCCTACGAGCGCTGCAAGGCGCTGCTGGAGGTGGACAAGGTGGTGGTGGTCCAGGGGCAGCTCGTCCACGACGACTATCGCGACCGCGTTGGGCTGCGTGCCGACAAGCTCTGGTCGTTCGAACAGTTCCGGCTGGAGCGCCTTGCCGCCATCCAGCTCGAAGTGACCACACGGCAGCTCCGGAAGCTGGGGTGGGACGCCTTGCACCTGCGGGATCGGCTGCGTCAATTGCTCGATCCAGTCAAAGGTGGATCTGTTGTTCTTTCAATCCGTTATCAAACGGAACGGGCTGCTGTTACCCTGCAACTGGGAGAAGTATGGCGCCTTCAGCCCAGTGACAGCTTCATCAGCAGCCTGCGCCACCATTTCGGTGCAGACTGCCTCATGTTTCATGCGGCACAGCCTCGGGTGGAGGCAGGCCGCCATTTGGGCGGCTGACGGGTTTAGGCGGCAAGGGCCAAGGCGACGAGAAAAGCGCCCAGCGCGGCAACGAAAACAGCTGCTTCCAGTACGGCGCGCACCCCTGTCGGCAACCTTCTGTCCAGCAGGAAACGGTGATCTTTCATGATGTAGCTGTTCATGGCCTGGCTCCTTCTTTGTTCTATTCTGGTTTCATTATAGCGCAAAAATAGAACAAAACAAGAACGAATTTAAGAGCCTGCTCTGTTCCCTCCCCAACAGCCGGGGAAAGCTGTGGCATAATCCGCGCCTTGCCGACGATCTCCTCCGTGGCGGATGAACAGAAAGCGCATAGACGACTGCGTTGAGCAGCTCTGTCAAAAAGGCTGCAAGGCGTTGTGGCGCGATATAGAGCAGATGGATCACGGTTTCATACTGCCGGAACTGGAACATCTCGAGCCGGATGAAAGGGCCGAGGTGGAACGGGAGATCAAAAGCATCATGGCAGTGTACAAGGGCAGTTGTTCTTTGTGAGGTTGCCCGTCAATGCGAGTTGCGCTCAAGATCGACGTGGCCAGTGAACGGGGATTCGCCCTCGGGGTGCCCGCTTTGCTGGAACTGTTTTCGAACTACGATGTGCGGGCCACTTTTTTCTTCGCCATGGAATTCGCTTCCGGCAAGGGCTTGGTTCGGCGCGCCTTCTCCCGTCTTCTTGGGAGCGATGTTTCCCGCATGAGCCTGGAGGAAGCAATACATGCGGTGGTGGAAGGCGGGCACGAGATTGGGCTCTACGGTTTCGATGCTGATATCTGGCGTCGTCAGGCGGCATTTGCCGATACCGACTGGACCAAATATCAGTTGGCCCTGGGCATGGAGAAGTTTGAAACCCTCACAGGGCAACCGCCGGACTGCTTCGCCGCGCCGGCTTGGCAACCCAATGCCCACCTGTTCGAAATGGAGGAGCAGAGCGGTTTTCAATACGCCAGCGACGTCCGCGGCAAATTTCCCTTCTTTCCCCAGCTCCACAATATCGTCTCCCGCTGTCCCCAGATTCCCACCACCCTGCCCACCATTCAGGAACTGCTGGCCCAGGGGGAAGCCACGCCCGACAATGTTCATGAACATCTCTATGTAGAGTCCCGGCGGGTGTTGCCCCACGGGCATGTCTTTACAGCCGATGCCGAAGAGGTGGGGAGCGAATACCTGGATACCATGGAGAAGCTCATCGTCATGTGGCAGGGACAGGAGGGCAGCCTTCGCTCCCTGGGTGAAGTCCGTGCCGAGCTGGATTTGGAAAAGCTGCCGGTGCATCAGGTGGGTTGGGCTCCCGCGCCGGGCCGTCAGGAACATGTGGCCACCCAGAGCCTGCCGGTGGAGCTGTGAGCAGACGACTTCGCTATCGCGATTCCGAGCTGGCCAAGTGGGTCTATGCCGACCGCTCGCCTATCCACGGCACCGGGCTGTTTGCCCGCCGCACCATAGCGGCTGGTACCTATATCGGCACCTACTGGGGGCCGGAGGCGAAGCGCAACGGTACTTATGTGCTCTGGGTGAGCGAAGAGCCGGAAGATGAGAGCGCATGGATCGGGCGGAGTGGGCGCAACCTGTTGCGCTATCTCAACCACTCGGCGGAATGCAACGCCGAGTTCGACGGTTTCGATCTCTACGCCTTGCGCGACATCCAGGCGGGGGAGGAGATCACCTTTTATTATGGCGACGAGTTTGAGGAATCGCTCTGAGCGCGACCGTCTTTACGCGGAGCCGCGCGGGCAGGTGGAGTCCTTCGTATTCGACGAGCGGGTGGCGCGGGTCTTCGGCGACATGATCTCCCGTTCGGTGCCGGGTTACGCCACCATCGTCGCCACCACCGGCATCCTGGCCCGTCGCCATGCGCAGCCGGGAAGCCGCCTGTATGACCTGGGCTGCTCCCTGGGTGCCGCCAGCGCGGTGATGGCCGAATCGGTGACCCGGCCGGACTGCCGCATCGTCGCCGTGGACAGGGCGCCGGCCATGGTCGAGGGCGCCCGGCGGGAGCTGGCCGCCCGCTCCCTGCCGCTGCCGGTGGACCTGGTGTGCGCCGACATCCGCGACGTCGGCATCGAACGTGCCTCGGTGGTGGTGCTCAACTTCACCCTTCAGTTCCTGCCGGTGGAGGAGCGGCTGCCGCTGCTGAGGCGTATCCGCCGGGGGATGCTGCCGGGCGGGGTGCTGGTGCTGTCGGAGAAGGTGGCAGGCGCCACGCCCGACGAATCGGCCTGGCTGGCGGAGCTGCACGAGGCGTTCAAGCAGGTCAACGGCTACAGCGAGCTGGAGATCGCCCAGAAGCGGGCGGCCCTGGAGAAGGTGCTGGTGCCCGAAACGGTGGCGGCCCACCGGGAGCGCCTGGCGGAGGCGGGCTTCGGCCAGGTGCAACCCTGGTTTCAGTGTTTCAACTTCGTCTCTTTCGTGGCGCGGCCTTAATTAAGGTGGTTGTCGGGCTGAAGCCCGACCTACACCACTGGCAAGCAATCCACAGACAAAAAGGTAGGTCGGACTTCAGTCCGACAATGAAATCATTCTGCTCGACCTCTCCGACCTCCGCTCCCTGTTCGAATCCGAAGGCCTTTCCCCCTGGGCTGAACTGTTGCCCGGCCAGCTGGAACCGGCCCTGGCGCCGCAGCGCCATGGCGATTTCGAGCGCTGGCGTCACCTGCTGGAGCTGCTGCCGCCGGTGCACAGCGCCGACATCGATCT
>JALVUB010000183.1 GCA_027023915.1 Sedimenticola sp. | reverse complement strand
GCCGGTCACCTTCACACGGCTGCCGGCTTCGCACTCGGGTCCCTCGATGCTCCAGAGGGTGTCATCGACCCGCAGCTTGCCGCGACCGTTGACGATAGGCTCATCCAGCGTAAAAACCCGGCCCACATATTGCTCCGCGCGCCGGTTGAGCGCCGGCTGGTCGCTGGCCAGGGGATGGCGGTTGAGCCACCAGTAGCCCACGGCCACGGAAAGAATGGAGAGAACGCCGAAGCCGAGCACCTGAAGCTGCCAGCTCATCTCTGGAAACAGCCAGTAGAAGAGGGCAATGATGCCGGCGGCGATCCCCAGCCAAAGAAGGTACACGCCGGGCATGAAGATCTCCAAAATCACCAACACCACGCCGAGCAGTGCCCAGTGCCATGGCTGAAGCTGATTCAACAGATTCACTCTTTGGGCTCCTTGTCGAAGACTTTTTTGGTCAGCTCGCCGATTCCGCCAAGGGAACCGATGAGACTGGAGGCTTCAAGCGGCATCAACACCACCTTTTCATTGGGGGCCGAAGCGATCTGCTGGAGCGCGTCGGTGTATTTTTGCGCCACGAAATAGTTGATGGCGTTGACGCTGCCTTTGGCGATGGCCTGGGAGACCATGTGAGTCGCCTTGGCTTCCGCCTCCGCGGCCCGTTCACGCGCTTCGGCCTGACGAAAGGCCGCCTCCTTTTCACCCTCGGCCTTGAGGATCGCCGCCTGTTTCTCACCTTCTGCCTTGAGAATCTGGGACTGGCGTTTTCCTTCCGCCTCAAGAATCTGAGCCCGTTTGTCCCGCTCCGCCTTCATCTGCCGCGCCATGGCGTCCACCAGGTCGCGCGGGGGCGCGATGTCCTTGATCTCGATGCGGGTCACCTTGATGCCCCATGCCTCGGTGGCATGATCCACCACCGCCAGCAGGCGGGCGTTGATGGCGTCCCGGTTGGAGAGCAACTCGTCCAGATCCATGGAACCCATGACGGTGCGGATGTTGGTCATGGTGAGATTGAGAATGGCGCGCATCATGTCGTTGACTTCGTAGGAAGCCTTGGCCGCTTCCAGCACCTGGAAAAAGACCACCCCATCCACGGTGACCATGGCGTTGTCCTTGGTGATGACCTCCTGGGAAGGCACGTCCAGCACCTGTTCCATCATGTTGACCTTGGCGCCGATCTGATCGATCACCGGCACGATCAGATTGAGCCCCGGCCTGAGGGTATGGGTGTAGCGTCCAAAGCGCTCGACGGTGTATTCCATGCCCTGGGGCACCCGTTTCACTCCCAGGGCCACGATGGCCACGGCCAGCCCCAACAGCGCGATAACAACGAAATTCATGACATGTCTCCTGCTCTCGAATATAGACTCTTCAAATCATCACGGCCGGCTTACGTTTACGGTAATAGCGCAAAACCGCCATCTTGACCACATCGTTGAACACGAACCAGGCGAGCGCATAGGCCCACATGCCCAGTGCCCATTTCCAGCCGATGGGCGTCATCAAGCCAAAACCGTAAACCGCAATGATGGTTCCGGCAACCCGGCTGGAGAAGGTGGCGATGAAAAGAATCCATGAGGGCCAGGGACGTTTGAAAAACCAGTCGTCAATGCGGGTGTTGTAGATGGTGCCGTGGCCGGCGATGACCAGCTTGGCGAAGAACAGGGACTGCACGAAGTCCAGTGGCAGTTTGAGATAGCCCATGGCCAGCCAGAAAAGCAGAAAAGAGGAAATGACACCCGCCACCCCCAGCCAGCTCGCCATGACCAACACCTGGCCCATGTCCCAGCGGATGGGGTGGTTGCGCAGCTTGGTGTTGTCGTAGGCGATGGCCAGGATGGGAATGTCGTTGAGCAGGGCCAGCACGATAATCATCAGCGCCGTGACCGGATAGAACTGGAACACGCCGATGGCCAGCCCCATGAAAAAGATGATGCGGATGGTCTCGGCGATGCGGAAGATGGTGTAGCTCTGCATGCGCTCGAAGACGATGCGCGCCTGCTTGATGGCATCGACGATCACCCCAAGCCCGGGCGCGGTGAGCACGATCTCGGCGGCGGCGCGGGCGGCATCGGTGGCGCCGCTCACGGCGATGCCGGCATCGGCCTTCTTCAGCGCCGGGGCGTCGTTCACGCCGTCGCCGGTCATGCCGACAATGTGATCGGCCTTCTGCAACTCCTCGACGATGAAATATTTGTCCTCGGGAAAGACCTGGGCGAACCCGTCAGCCTGCTCAATCTGGGCAATGATCTCCGACTCATGGCGCCTGACAGTACCAGGGGGGAGGGGCATTTCATCCAACTCCTTGCGTACCTGGCGCACCACCTGCCCGGCGCGGCGCTCCGCCTCGTCTTCGTCGATCTCATCTTGCAACTGCTTGATAAGGGCGCGGCTGATGAGGCGGGTGAGCAGCAGATACTCCTCGGTGCTCTGACCCTTGAGCTCGCGCACGTCCGAGATCCGGTCGCCGATGTCGAGCAGGCGGGCGATATGGCGGGCCACGGCGAGGTTGTCGCCGGTGACCATCTTCACCTCCACGCCCTGGCGGCGGGCCTCGGCGATCACCGCCTTGGAGTCTTCCCGCGGCGGATCGAAAAGGGGGATCAAGCCCACAAAGCGCCACGGCCCCTGTTCGTGCTCGCGCAGGGCCACGCCCAGGGTTCGAAAACCGTTTTCGGCAAAGGCCTCAACCTGTCGGTTGGCCTTTTTGCGGTCGAAATCCTGGCCGCCACAGAGGCCGATGATGACCTGCGGCGCCCCCTTGGCCACCGCGATCTCCCGTCCCTGTGCGTCGCTGAGCAGCGCCTCGGTGCGCTTGTGTACCGGATCGAACGGCGTGAACTGTTTCAGTTTGAAATCCCGCAGCCGCTGCCGCAGCCCGCGCCGCTCCAGCTCGGAGAAGATCGGCTTTTCGATAGGGTCCTGGTTCTCTTCCCGGCTGGCCAGGGCGGCATAAAGAAAGAGATCGTCAGCCTGAAAACGGGCATCGACGAAAGGATCGGCCACGGTCATGCGGTTCTGGGTGAGGGTGCCGGTCTTGTCGGAGCAGAGGATATCCACCCCGGCCAGTTCCTCAATGGCGTCCAGGCGGCTGACGATGGCCTGCTTTTTGGCCAGCGCCACGGCGCCGATGGCCATGGTCACGGTGAGCACCGCCGGCATGGCCACCGGAATGGCGGAGATGGTGAGCACCAGGGAAAAGACCAGCAGATCCACCAACGGCTCGTGCCGGGCGATACCAAGCAATACAATGATGGCGATGACCACTGCGGTGAGCAGAATGAGAAAGTCGCCCACCTTGATGACCATCTTCTTGAAATGGCTGCGCTCGGCCATCTCCGCCTTGGCCACCAGCCCCACGGTTTTGCCGAATCTGGTGTTGAGCCCGGTGCCGGTGACCCGGGCCACCATCTCGCCCTGCTTGACCACGGTGTTGGCGAAAGCGGTTTCGCCGGCCTGGCGGGTGACCGGCAGGGATTCGCCGGTGAGGGCCGACTGGTCGATCTGCAGATAGTCGCCGCCCCCGAGCAGCTCCACGTCGGCGGGCACGATGTTGCCGATCCGCAGCTTGATGATGTCGCCGGGAACCAGCTCGGCGGCGTCCAGCTCCCGCCAGTGGCCGTCGCGCAGCACCAGCGTCTTGAGAGCCAGCTTTTTCTTCAGCACCTCAAGCGCGTTGAGCGCCTTGGACTCCTGATAAAAATCGACAAAGGCGTTCACCAACAACATGACGATGATGATGGTGAAATCCTCCCACCGCTTCACCGAGGCGGAGAGGAGGGCGGCGATCTCGATCATCCAGGGAATGGGCCCCCAGAAGCGGGCCAGCAGCCGCTGCCACCGGCTTTTCTCCTTGGCTTCGATCTTGTTGGGACCGTACTTTTCGCGCAGGCTGGCCGCTTCGTCGCTCGTCAGCCCCCTGGGAAGCTCGAAACCACTCATCTTCCGCTCCTTACAATGTCAAGCGCTCACCCATCTCCGGCATCACCACCTTGGTGTCGCCCAGCTTTTGCGCGAAAGCGGCCATGGCCTCTTCCTCGCCGTGGACCAACACCGTCAGGGCAGGGCGCCCGGTCTTTTTGTACCAGTCATAAAGCTCGTCGGCATCGGCATGGGCGGAGAAACCGCCGATGGTGTGGATGGCGGCCTTCACCGGTATCTCCTCCCCAAACAGCTTCACCGTTTTGGCACCATCGATGATGCGCCGCGCCAGGGTGCCACGCGCGGCATAGCCTACAAACACCACGCTTGACTCGCCGCGCCACAGATTGTGCTTCAGATGGTGTCTCACCCGCCCACCGGTGCACATCCCCGAGCCGGCCATGATGACGGCTCCCCCGTGCACCTGGTTAAGCGCCATGGAATCGGCGGTGTCACGGGTGAAATGGAGCCCCGGCATCCAAAAGGGATCACGCCCGTTTTCGAACAGCGTGCTGGTTTCGCGGTCGAAACATTCGGGATGACGGCGGAATATCTCCGTGGCCGAAATGGCCATGGGAGAATCGAGAAACACTTGCAGGGAGGCCGGCAGAATCTGCTGCTCCACCCCCTCGCGCAGGTAATAGAGGATCTCCTGGGCCCGCTCCAGGGCGAAAGTGGGAATAATGACGTTTCCCCCACGCCGAAACGTGTCCAGCACCGCGCTGTAAAGCTCATCTATGGATGGCTTCAGCGCCTTGTGCAAACGGTTTCCGTAGGTGGTTTCCATGACCACCGTGTCCGCGGGCGGCGGATGATCGGGGTTGCGCAGGATGGCGCGATTGCCGTATCCCAGATCGCCGGAGAAGAGCAGACGGTGCCGACGGCCTTCCTCCTCCAGCTCCAGCAACACGGAGGCCGAGCCGAGAATATGCCCCGCGTCGAAAAAGGTGACCCGGATGTTCCCGCCAATCTCCAGCGGCTGGCGGTAGTTGGCAACGCCATCGAAAAAGTCCAGGGTGTCCAGCACATCCAGAACAGTGTAGAGCGGCTCTGCCGCCGGCTGGCGGTGGCCATGGCGCAGTGCTTTCCTGGCACGCCACTCCGCTTCTTTCTCTTGTAGATTGGCGGCGTCCAGCAGCACCAGCTTGGCCAGTTCCCGGGTTGCCGCCGTGGTGATGATGCGTCCGCGAAAGCCTTCCTTCACCAACAACGGAATGCGGCCGCAGTGGTCCAGGTGGGCGTGGGTGAGCAGCAGAAAGTCGATGTTGGCGGGATCAAAACCAAACGGCTTGCGGTTCTCTTCATCCAGCTCCCGGCCACCCTGGAAAAGTCCACAATCCACCAGAATCCGGATGCCACCACACTCCACCAGATGACAAGACCCGGTGACGCCGCGATCCGCGCCATGAAAACCCAGTTCCATCTATGCCTCCCAGTTTGTCGATTCCTTGGAGATGAGATGCCCCACCAGCCTCCAGGTATGTTGCGCCACCATCCGGCTTTCGTCCGAGGGAATCACCCACACCGAGGGTGACGCGCGCTTTGGACTGATGCGGCCCCGCCCGACAACATTTGACTCGTTGTCCAGCTTCAAATTCAGCCAGGCGGCCAGATCGCACAACCGCTGGCGGATTCGCGGCTCGCTCTCGCCGATGCCGCCGGTGAACACCAAGGCGTCCAACCCGCCCAGGACCGCAACCAGGGAGCCCAGGGCACGGTGGAGATGGTGCATGAAACTGTCCACGGCCAACCGCGCCGCCGGCTGACGGCTGGCCAGCAGGACACGCATGTCGCCGCTGATTCCCGACAACCCCTTGAGGCCTGATTCATGATGCAGCCCATGTTCGATCTCCTTCAGGCTCATTCCCTGGCGCAGCAGATAGGGCACCACGCCGGGGTCCACACTGCCCGGATGAGTAGACATGGGGACGCCATCCAGCGAAGTAAAGCTCATGGTGGTGGCCATGCTCCTGCGGCCATGCAGGGCGCAAAGGCTGACGCTGTCGGCCAGATGGGCTATCACCACCCGGCCATCGGCGGCCCGGCCCAGATAATCGGGCAGCACCTCGGCGATATATTCATACGAAAGACCATGGAAGCCATATCGGCGCACGCCAAGATCCTGCCAGGCGTGGGGCAGGGCGAAATACCGCTCCACCAGCGGCAGATCATGATGAAATGCGGTATCGAAACAGGCCACCTGCGGGATGTCCGGCAACTGTCTCGACAAGGCACGCGCCACCGCAAGGCCAGGCGGCAGCGCCGAAGGCGCCAGTGGAACCAGGGTGTCGAGCTGACGCAAACTGTGTTCATTCACAAGAATAGGGCGGCTGAAAAGCTCCCCGCCGTGGATCAGACGATGACCGGCCGCCGCCACCTTGAACAATCCGGGATGCTGTTCCAACCAGCGGAGCAGTTCGCCCAGTGCCTCCTCATGGCTTTCCACCTCCACCCGCCAACCGCCCGCGTCCGCGCCCAAACCATGTTGCAGCTCGAATCTGGCTCCTTCCCCGATGCCCCGGATACAGCCTTTGAATCGCGCTTCTTCCAACGGCTCAATCGCGTCGTAAAACGCGAATTTCAGGCCGGAAACGGTCGTCTCCAAGACCAACAGCAGGTATTTGGCGACAGATCTGCCCATCTACCGCCAGATAAGAAGCAAGATCCAACCAAACAACATTCCACCGAGATGGGCGAAGTGGGCCACGCCCGCCTCGGTTCCACTGATTCCCGCCCACAGTTCGATGGCGCCGAACAGAATCACGAACCATTTGGCTTTCAGCACCACAGGCGGAAAAATCAGCATCAACCGCTGGTTTGGATAAGTCATGCCAAACGCCAGCAACAACCCATAAACGCCACCCGAAGCGCCTATGGTGGGATAGACCGCGCCACTCACGGATGACACGACAAGCTGAATCAACCCGGCCCCGAACACACACACCAGGTAATAGACCAGAAAGGCCCGCGGGCCCCAGGTCAGCTCCATGGGCGTGCCGAACAGCCACAATCCATACA
>JALVUB010000182.1 GCA_027023915.1 Sedimenticola sp. | reverse complement strand
CCCATATTCAGGGCGACCTGGTTCTGGACGGCAGCGTGTTCAACCTGCCCAACGGCATCGCCGATTTCGACGACGACGGCGGCAACCCCAACGCCCCCTTTCTGGTGGAACCCAATGGCCTGCTGACCAACTTGAACGTGTTACGCATTCGCTCCCGCGCTGATCAACGTGGCGTACATAGCTGGATGGAACCGCAGTTGGCTGGTGTCGAACTCGACAACCAGATCGTGACGCGCAAATACGGTTCCTGTCCCCGCCGGTTCCAGTTTGATTACACCCCCTCCGTGACGGAAAGCGGGCTAACCAGAATCACCCTCACCGGGGTGTTGCCCGAGGGCTGCTCCACCTCGAGCTATCTGTCCATCCTTGATCAGGCAGACTACACCGGCGCCTTGCTGGTGGGTCTGTGGCAACAACTGGGTGGCACTCTCACCGGCCAGATTCGCGAAGGCCTGCGTCCCCGCGACAGCAGCACCGAACTGTTGGCCACCACGTCCTCCCACGACCTGGTCACCATGGTTCGCGATATCAACAAGTGGAGCAACAACGTAATGGTGCGCCAGCTGTACCTGACGCTGGGCGCCAGAAACCGTATCGATAGTGATGCCGATGATCTGGCAGCCGCCGACCGTACCATTCGCGAATGGATGGCCAGCAAGGGTATCGATAGCAGTGACCTGGTCTTCGAGAATGGCTCCGGACTATCCCGCAAGGAGCGCATTTCGGCCCGCCAGATGGGCGAACTGCTTCAGCATGCGTGGAACAGTCGTTTTTCCGCAGAGCTGATCGCCTCCCTGCCCCTGGTAGCCATGGATGGCACCATGCGCCGCCGACTTGGCCATGCCGACATGGCAGGCATGGGCCACATCAAGACCGGATCCCTCAAGGATGTCCGCTCCATCGCCGGTTATACCCGAGATGAAAACAACACCACCTGGGCAGTGGTGGCCATGGTTAACGACCTGCGGGCGTGGAAAACCGAACCGGTGCTGGATGAACTGATCGAGCAGGTACACCTTGCTGCCAGGCTCCAGCCCATTCACACTGCCTCCAACTAACAGGCAACCCTGGCTGCATCCATGATCACAGTCCATCATCTTGAAAACTCCCGCTCCCTTCGCATCGTCTGGATGCTTGAAGAGCTGGGCGTGGAATACCAGATCAAGCATTACAAGCGGGATAGCAAAACCATGCTGGCGCCCGCCGAGCTTCGCGCCATCCATCCATTGGGCAAATCCCCGGTGATCACCGACGGTGATAACGTCATCGCCGAGTCCGGCGCCATCATTGAATATCTCGCCCATCGCTATGGCGATCCTGACTGGATCATTCCCGCCAGCGACCCGCGCTGGCAGCAGGAGCGCTACTGGCTGCACTATGCCGAAGGTTCACTGATGCCGCTGCTGGTCATGCCGGATGTGGTGGGACGGCTGTTCCACGAGTTTGCCATCACCCTGGCGGTGGCCATCGTCATCTCGCTGGTGACTGCGCTCTTCTGCGTGAATGTGATGCCGCGCATGAGCACCACCGCTTTTTATGGCTTCTTCCTGCTCGATCAGTTTGCAGTGCTGGCCAAGGTGCTGATCTGT
>JALVUB010000181.1 GCA_027023915.1 Sedimenticola sp. | reverse complement strand
CGCGCCTCCCAGCATCACGTTTTCCAGCGCAGTCAGGTGATTCAGAACCGAGTAGCGCTGAAATACGATGCCGCGGCTCTCATCCGGCTCAGCGGGCAGCGGCTGACCGTCCAGCAACAGTTCGCCCCGGGTGCCTTCTTCGGTACCGAGAAGGAGCTTGAGGAAGGTGGTCTTGCCGCAGCCAGAGGCGCCGACGATGGTGACGAATTCACCTTCCTGAACGGTGGCGTTGAGTCGTTCCAGGACGATCTGGTCACCGTATTCCTTCCACAGGTTTTTCATTTCGATGATCGCCATCTTAATGTCCTTGCTGGTGGAACCAGGGATAACGCCATTGCGAATAGCGGGTGAGGATAAAGTCGATGGCAAACGCCAGCAGGGTGATCCACACCACGTAGGGAAGAATCACGTCCATGGACAGGTAGCGGCGTACCAGGAAGATCCGGTAGCCCAACCCTTCGGTGGCGGCGATGGCTTCGGCGGCGATCAGGAACAGCCAGGCCGGCCCGAGTGAGAGGCGCACCGCACTGATCAGCCGCGGCATCAGTTGTGGCCATACCAGGCGTGTGATGATCTGCCAGGTGTTGGCGCCCAACGTCTGTAACTTGATGATCTGCTCACGGGGAATTTCCATCGCCCGCTGCTGCAGATCACGAATCATAAAGGGGGTAATGCCGATAATGATGAGCATCACCTTGGCCAGTTCGCCCAGCCCGAAAATGATGAACAGCACGGGCAGGATTGCCATGGGTGGTACCAGTGACAGGCCGGTTACCAGGGGGGAAAAGGTGGAACGAATCAGCGGGATGGTGCCATTGCCAATGCCGACGATAATGGCGATCAGGGCGCTGATGGCCACACCGATACCGAGCCGTTGCAGGCTGGCCAGCGTGTCGGCCAGAAGCAGGTACTCGCCACTTCGTTTGCTGGGTTCGAACGCCATGCGGTTGATGGCCTGGACAAAACTGTCCAGTGCCGGCAGCAGCTTGTCGTTGGGGTTTTCCGTCAGCCGTGCGTCGGAGGCCAGCGTATAGAAGATTATCAGCAGCACAAAGGGCAGCAGCCCCAGGGCCCAACTGGCAGGTTTGCCCGGTTGGCGATTGATCAGTTTCTTCATGGCATTTCCCGGTGATGTTGGAAGCGTCAGACGCCTGATATCAGACGTCCGACGTTGCTAGCTCTACAGCTTCCCGTCGGCTGCCATGGCCATGTAGTCCGGGATAAAGCGCAGCTGCACATTGCCTTCGCTGCCGAAAACGCCAACCGGGGTTTCGATACCGACAAAGCCGGCGTCCGGGGCGCCCTCACCGAGCAGGCCGTGTTCGAAAGAGAATTCCGCCACTTTCTGCATGGTGTCTTTGAGCTCGGCGCTATTGACGAATTCCACCGCTTCGCTGGCGTTGTAGAACATGCGGGTGGAAGCCAGCTGGGCTTCGTAACCCGCCAGATCGGTACCGGATGCCTTGGCCATGAAAGTGCGTGCGGCCTTGCCGGCGTCGTCCTCAGCGGACATGGTGGCCATGATTTCGTACCAGGCACCGGTAAGCGCCTTGCCGAAGTCCGGGTTGGCTTTCAGGGTCTCGGTGTTGAC
>JALVUB010000180.1 GCA_027023915.1 Sedimenticola sp. | reverse complement strand
CCCACGGAGTTCGGGCCCCAGGTGGACATGCGCGCCCAGGCGCCTCAATACCGCCTTTCCGATCCCGGCGTGGGTTTGCGCAACAACGGCCGCCGGGTGCTCACCTACGCCGATCTGCGGCGCCTGGGTGGCACCGACGATCCACGGGATCCCGACCGCGAGATCGAGCTGCACCTCACCGGCAACATGGAGCGCTACATGTGGTCCATCAACGGAGTGAAGTTCGCCGACGCCAAGCCCCTGCGCTGGAAGCTGGGCGAGCGGCTGCGCATCACCTTCGTCAACGACACCATGATGAACCATCCCATGCACCTGCACGGCATGTGGAGCGACCTGGAATCGGGCGACAACGACTTCCTGCCGCGCAAGCACACCGTGGTGGTGCAGCCGGGGTCGCGCATCAGCTACCGGGTGACGGTGGATGCTCCGGGCAACTGGGCCTACCACTGCCACCTGCTCTACCACATGCTCGGCATGTTCCGCGAAGTGAAGGTCGGTTGAGGAGGAATGCAATGAAGAAGAGAAACATCATCCTGTGCGCGCTGGCCTTCAGCGGAACCGCCGTGGCCGGTGGAATGCCGGACGATCCGGTGCTGTTCAAGCTCATGGTGGACAAGCTGGAGGTGGCCGGCATCGACCGCAACAACAACAATGCCCTGGTGTGGGATACCCAGGCCTGGCTGGGCAGGGATCTGAACAAGGTCTGGTTCAAGGCGGAAGGCGAGCAGGGTACCGGTGGCGCCGTCGCGGAAGGGCGCAACGAGCTGCTCTACAGCCGGGGAGTGGCGCCCTTCTGGGACCTTCAGGTGGGTTGGCGCCATGACTACGGGGCCGGGCCTGGCCGCGACTGGCTGGCAGTCGGTTTCGAGGGACTGGCGCCCTACCGCTTCGAAACCGATGTGGCGGCCTATGTGGGGCGTTCCGGAACCCTGGCGCTGCGGGGACAGGCGGAATACGACTATCTCTTCACTCAGCGCCTGATTCTCACGCCTGAAGTGGCCGCCAACGCCTACAGCAAGGCGGATGCCGCCACCGGACGCGGCTCGGGGCTGAGTGATCTGTCCTTGAGCCTGCGGTTGCGGTACGAACTGGCCCGTGAATTCGCACCGTACATTGGCGTCAACTGGTGGCGCAAGTTCGGCAAGACGGGCGATTTCGCTGTTGCCGAGGGCGGACAGCGATCCGATACCGAGCTGGTGCTGGGCGTGCGGGCCTGGTTCTGAGCCTTGGGACGCGCCTCCCCGGGCCGGGCCGGAAGGTTCGCGCCGGGGACGGCGCTCCCACAGGTGCGGGTAGGTCGGACTTCAGTCCGACAAGCAAGCCGATGGAATGTCGGGCTGAAGCCCGACCTACAATGATGAAAGTCGAAACAGGAGTATTTGGAGATGAAACCGAAACGAACCCGAAGAACCGCCCTCCTTGGCGCCCTGGCCCTGCTGGCCGGTATCGCCCTGGCGATCGGCCTCGGCCTGCCGTCCAAGGAGGTGGCCGCCGGCGAAACCGTGGTGGTTTACAAGAGCCCGAGTTGCGGCTGCTGCAAGGGGTGGGTGAAGCACCTGCGGCAGAGCGGCTTCACCGTCGAGGTCCACGACCGCTACGACGTGACGCCGGTGAAGAATGAACTGGGCGTGCCCTCCAGCCTCCGATCCTGTCATACTGCCAAGGTTGGCGGTTACGTGATCGAGGGCCATGTGCCCGCTGCCGACATCGCCCGGCTGCTGAAGGAGAAGCCGGCCATCGCCGGCCTGGCGGCGCCCGGAATGCCCATGGGCTCCCCCGGCATGGAAGGGCCGCGCAAGGATCCGTACGATGTGATCGCTTATGGTGCGGATGGACGGACCAGCGTCTTCGCCACCCACTAGGCGTATGGAAAACCGATGCCCGTAGGTCGGGCTTCAGCCCGACAACCCTGGCGCTTTTGCCGCGTATTTGAAAAGAGAAGGTAACCTCATGAACCAGGCACCCGCCCCGCTGGACCACTACCGCTTGCAGGTGGAAGGCATGACCTGTGGCCACTGCGCCACGCGCGTGGAGGAGGCAGCCCGCGGGGTGGAGGGCGTCACCAGCGCCCGCGTCGACCTGGAAGCGGGCATCCTGGAGGTGGAAGGCGGGCGCCCGTCTCAGGTGATCGAAGCGGTGGAGAAGGCCGGTTATCCCGCCAGGCCCCTGCCGGATGAACCCGAGGTGTGCGAGATTCCCCGGTCGCCGGAGGCCGGGGTGCCGCCCGTTCTGCTGGACGACGATGTAGGTCGGGCTTCAGCCCGACAAGGGGAGATGACTGTCGGGCTGAAGCCCGACCTACAGCCCGACCTACAGCCCGACCTACAGCCCGACCTACAGTCCGACCTACGGGAGAGCTACACCATCGAGATCGACGACATGACCTGCGCCAGTTGCGTCGCCCGCGTGGAGAAGGCGATCCGCTCGGTGCCCGGCGTGGAGGAGGCGGCGGTGGACCTGGTGGGCGGCACGGCGCGGGTGGTGGGCGGCGACCCGCAGGCGGTGGTGGCCGCCATCGTCGACCAGGGGTATCCGGCCCGCTTGGCGCAGCAGCCGCCCCAGCCGTCGGGTTACGAGCTTGAGATCGACGAGATGACCTGCGCCAGTTGCGTCGCCCGCGTGGAGAAGGCGATTCGCTCAGTGCCCGGCGTGGAGGAGGCGGCGGTGGACCTGGTGGCGGGGCGTGCCCGCGTGGTGGGGGGTGATCCCCAGGCGGTGGTGGCGGCGGTGATCGACCAGGGCTACCCCGCGCGGCTCGCCCAGGAGCGGCCGGCGGACCGTTTTCGCATCGAATTTGTCGAGGAGCACGAGCAGCAGGCGGTGCTGCCCAGGCTCCACGAGCTGTTGGAGGCCGACCCGGCGGCGGAGATCGATCCCGCCCGCTGGCCCCGGGTCCACCTGGTCACCTCCGTGCCGCCGGCCCAGCTGTTGCTGGAGCTGCGCCGCGCCGGCTTCGAGGCCCGCATCCGGGAAGAGTTCGTCGATCCCTACGTGGCGCAGGCGCGCAAGGCGCGGCAGGAGATCCGCCACGCCTGGCATCGCGCGTTGCTGGCGGGCCTGGTGGGCGGCGGGCTCATCGTGGCGGAGTTCTCCGGCGTGCTGCCCCACCTCACCGATCGCCAGACCGCCCTTGGCATCAGCGGCCAGCTCTTCTGGACCCTGGTCGCCCTGGTGGTGCTGGCCACCATGTGGTTCAGCGGGCGCAACTACTATGTCACCGCGCTCAAGCAGGCCCGCCACGGCGCCGCCAACATGGACACCCTGGTGGCCCTGGGCACCTCGGCGGCCTGGATCGCCTCGGTGCTCTTCATCGTGGATCCTGCTTTCATCCCCGGCGAGCCCAAGCTCTACCTCGACGCGGCGGTGCTCATCCTCGCCTTCCTGCAGGTGGGCCACGCCCTGGAGGTGCGGGCCAAGCGCACCACCAGCGAGGCTATCGGCGCCCTCCTCAAGCTGGCGCCCAAGACGGCCCAGGTGGTGATCGAGGGAGAGGAGGTGGAGCTGCCGGTCTCCCTGCTGAAGCCCGGCGACCGCTTCCGGGTGCGGCCGGGAGAGACCATTCCCATCGACGGGGTGGTGGAGGAGGGCGGCTCCAGCGTGGACGAGTCACTGCTCACCGGCGAGCCCATCCCGGTGGAGAAGGGGCCGGGGGACGAGGTGACCGGGGGCACCCGCAACCTCAACGGCAGCCTGTTGGCCCGCGTGAGCCGGCCCGCCTCGGAGACCACCCTGTCGCGCATCATCGAGATGGTGAAGCAGGCGCAGCTCAGCAAGCCGCCCATCGGGCGCCTGGTGGACAAGGTGTCGGCGGTGTTCGTGCCCATCGTGGTACTCATCGCCATCGCCACCTTCATCACCTGGTACCTGGTGGGACCCGAACCCTCGCTCGCCTACGCCCTCACCGCCGGCATCTCGGTGCTGGTCATCGCCTGTCCCTGCGCCCTGGGGCTGGCCACGCCCATCGCCATCATGGTGGGCACCGGGCGCGCGGCCCAGCTCAACATCCTCATCCGCAACAGCGAGGCGCTGCAGAGCGCCGCCAGCATCACCCACCTGGTGGTGGACAAGACCGGCACCCTCACCCGGGGCCGGCCCGAGGTGACCGCCATCCACGCGGTGGAGGGGGAGGACGAGGCGCACCTGCTGCAACTGGCCGCCAGCCTGGAGAGACACTCGGAACACCCCCTGGCCGAGGCCATCGAGCGGGCCGCCCGGGCGCGCAAACTCGATTCCCTGGCGGTGGAGGATTTCCAGGCCCGCTCCGGTCTCGGTATCGAGGGCCGGGTGGAAGGGCAGCCGAGCTGGCTCGGCAACAGGCGCTACCTGGAGGCCCAGGGCATCAGTCTGCCCGACTCCCTGGCGGCCACCGCCGAGGCCGAGGCGCGCCGGGGCGGCACCCCCATCTGGCTGGGCCAGGCGGGCCGGCTGCTGGGGCTGCTGGTGCTGAAGGATCCCTTGCGAGAGGAGACCCCGGCGGCGGTGCGCGCCCTCCAGCAGCGGGGCGTGACCCTGGTGATGTGCACCGGCGACAACGCCGTCACCGCCCGCGCCGTGGCCGGCGAGCTGGGGATCGAGCAGGTGCACAGCGAGGTGATGCCGGAGGACAAGCTGGAGGTGGTGAAGTCGCTCCAGGCCCAGGGGCACAAGGTGGGCATGGTGGGTGACGGCGTCAACGACGCGCCGGCGCTGGCCCAGGCCGACACCAGCTTCGCCATCGGCAGCGGCACCGACGTGGCGGTGGAGAACGCCGACGTCACCCTGGCGGGCGACTCCCTGGCCAACGTGGCCACCGCCATCGAGATCTCGCGCGCCACCCTGCGCAACATCAAGCAGAACCTGTTCGGCGCCTTCATCTACAACGTCATCGGCATCCCCCTGGCCGCCGGCGTGCTCTATCCCTGGACCGGCTGGCTGCTGCAGCCCATGTTCGCCAGCGCCGCCATGGCGCTCTCCTCGGTGACCGTGGTGACCAACGCCAACCGGCTCCGGTTCTTCAGGCCCCGGTTTTGATTGGTGTAGGAGGCGCGTCCCCGCGCCGAAAGGGTGGATAGTAGAAAATGATTGTTCGCGGCGGGGACGCCGCTCCTACGGGAATTCACAATACGAGCAAAGAGGTATCGAAATGTCTGAAATCAAGCTCAAGATCACCGGCATGACCTGCAACCACTGCGTGGCCCACACCAAGAAGGCGCTGGAGGCGGTGCCCGGCGTGGAATCGGCCGAGGTGACCCTGGAACCCGGCGGTGCCGTGGTGAAGGGGGAGGCCGATCCCCGGGCGCTCATCGAGGCGGTGAAGGAGGCGGGCTACCAGGCGGAGGTGGCCTGACGCCTCTGCTATACTCGCTCCCCTTCATGACTCAGAGAGGTGGTGTTTCATGAACAGCGGCAAGCGGGTGCGGGTGCTCTTCGTCTGCATGGGCAATATCTGTCGATCGCCCACGGCTCACGCCATTTTCCGAAAGCTGGTGGCGGAAGCCAGGCTGGAAAGGCAGGTGGAGGTCGATTCGGCGGGCACCCACGCTTATCATGTGGGCAACCCGCCCGACCCGCGTGCTCAGGAGACCGCGAGGGGGCGCGGTCTTGATATGTCAGGCCTGCTTGCGCGCCAAGTATGTAGGGAGGATTTCGAGCGCTTCGACTACATCCTCGCCATGGACGAGGACAACTACTACAGCCTCAGCCTTATCTGTCCCCACAAGCATCAGCAGAAGCTGCATCTTTTGATGGAATATGCCAGCCACTGGGGGGAGCGTGAAGTGCCGGATCCCTACTACGGCGGTGATCGGGGTTTTGAACGGGTTTTCGATATGGTGGAAGCAGCCTGTCGGGGGCTTTTGGAAGATATTCAAAAACAGCTTCAGCCAGCGCGGGCCTGATATGAACCGCTTTCGGTTTTGGGGGCTGATGAAGAACCACCTTTGCATTTTCTGACTTCTAAAATCTGATAAAGGAAGCGCTGATAAAAGCCATCCATGGCTTTATCAGCGCTCGCCGCGCCGCAAACGTGGTTTGGGGCTTGCTCCAAATCAATGGCTTGGGGCCATTGATTTTGCCGGCACATCCCTGTGCCGGAGGAAAGTCTGAATTTTTCAGACCTTCCTAAAAGCCAAGGAAGGCTTTTGTCAAAGGTTCCTGTATGAGACGGGGTGTTCCATTCCCATCCGTCTCGTTTTCCTTCTTGTGAATTGACTGTTTGTGTGCTCGCTGGCCGGCTATCGGTCGCACCAGTGAGTTATTTTTTGTGCGATTTTTCCCAGGAGGCCGCCAGCCTCCTTCTTTTTTATCGACAAACACTAAATGTAGGGGTTGACATCTAATTGTCCACAATATATCCTGCCTTTCAGGGGAGTTCTGAATTGTCTAATTCGTGAAGGGATTTTTGTGAAAAGTCACTCGAGTCAGGTTGTGGTCCGTGTGGATTGGTTAGTCGGCGCAGCGGGTCGAAACACCGAAACGGATGGTTTTGTGGCGTCCGGGGCGGGGTCACGAATTGATTGGGATCTCTCTCTGAAAATCCTCCACGGAAGTGGTTCTGGGGCCTGTCGGGGGGGTAACGGCTGCAAGTCTGGTTTGCGGTTTGGTCTGGTGCCGGTTGTACGTGGTAACCGGTTTTGTCGTTCAGCTTCGTGCAACAGGGAGGCCTGAATGGTTCAGGCCTTTTCTGGTGGGCGGGTGAAAATTCGACGTTTTAATCGGGAGGGGGAAGGCGTGCGTGTCTTATCTCCTTTTGGAAAACAAGGAGGCAATGCCATGGGGCGGGTGTCTGTGGTCTGTAATCTCTTTAGGTATTTTGTTAAGGTCGCGTTGCTTATAGGGCTTTCGGGTGGCGCGATAGCCAAGGGGAGGGTGCCTGACCTTGCCGTGACCACGCTGAAGGAGCTTGGGTACGAGAGCGGCTATACGTTCGAGGGGCTGCTTCCCAACCACCAGAAGAAGTTTCATTTTCCTCTGCTACGG
>JALVUB010000179.1 GCA_027023915.1 Sedimenticola sp. | reverse complement strand
GAAAAAGGCTATGTAAAGCTTCCGTTCAGTTATCCCCTTGGCGTTACCCTGGCGGCGCTCTATCTGCGAACAGGCCAACCCACCAAGGCGCGCGGCATTCTGCGGGAGCTGTTGGCAAGCCATAAGGAAGAGGCAAGGCTCTACCGCCTGCTGGCCCGCGCTGAGGCAGCGCTGGGCCACAACGCCCGCAGTCATGAGTATCTGGCGGAACACTACTACCTGATGGGCCTGCTGGAACCGGCGCGCCTGCAACTGCGGATCGCGTTGAAGCAAAAAGACGCAGACGAGTTTGAACGGGCTCGCATTTATTCCAGCCTCCAACGCATTGAAAACGAACTGGCGCAGTTGAAAAAGAAGAAAAAGAAGAGCTGAAGCCGTTCGCCGCATTGCCAATGGGGTGAAATGCGTTTTCTTGCCCCAATAAGGCTATGGAAAAACAAAAATATGTGGTAACGTCACCCCCGGCATCTCCGTGTAACACCAAAAGGAGCGCATCCATGGTAAAGAAAACCACCAAAAAGCGAGCAGCCAAGAAGGCTCCCGCGACCAAAAAGCTTCCGGCCATCGGCAAGAAGCAGACCAAGGCAGAGATCATCGCAGCCATCGCCGAGGAGACCGGCCTCACCAAGAAACAGGTGGCTTCGGTCTTCTCCTCCCTGGGCGATCTCATCACCCGGCACATCAAGAAGCGGGGTTCCGGCGAATTCGCCATCCCGGACACCGGCATCAAAATCCGCCGCGTGAAAAAGCCGGCGCGCAAGGCGCGCATGGGCCGCAATCCCGCCACCGGCGAGCCCATGAAGATTCCGGCAAAACCGGCCAGCACCACTGTGAAGGTGGTGGCGCTCAAGGCGTTGAAGGATGTCGTCAAGAAATAAGACGCTCAACGACGCCTGAAACAAAACGCCGCGATCATCGCGGCGTTTTTTATTTTGGCTTCGTCACCAAAACTGCTTAGTAAGAGCGGCGAGGCGCGCGACGCCGATAGAGCGCATCACGAAACTGTTGACGATAATGCACCACGGCGCTCTGGCCGTTGGCCATGACGTCGTACACCTTCCAGCCGTGCTTGGAGCGGTAAAAGCGGAAATCGAGACGCGCCGGATAGCCCCTCGTGCCGCGAATGGCGGCGGTGACAATGCCCACGCGGCCATCGGGCGAGAGGCGCTGCGACACCACCCTAACCTGCTGGCGGTCGTATTCACCCAGCCGCTCCACCATGGTGGTGAGAAACTGCCGCTTGATGCGGGCGGCGAGCCGCTTGCGCTGTCCTTCGTTCATCCGCTGCCAGAACCGACCCGCGGCAGCGCGAGCCATGTAGGCAAAGTCGAAATAGGGCGCGATTTCCTTATCGAGAAAAGCAGCCAGCGCTTTCAAATCGCCGGCGCCTTTCTGCAGAAAGGAGAGCAATTTGTCCAGCCCCTTGTTGGCCACGGCGGCCGGCCCCTTGGACAGGTGGGCGGCCCTTGGCGGTGCCGGCGGCCGCATATAACCCAGACCGGGGCCATAGGGGGCCGCCTGAACCGCGGCGCCCAGCATGAGCACGGAAATCAGTACAACGCTTTTCTTCATTACATCCTCCGGTAGCGGAAACCTTCATGTGGCCTCTCTGGTGCGCGCGCTCGACAAGAGCGCGTCAAGTGGTGATCTTGCGATAGATGTCGGAAACCTTCAAGGGAAGTTTGGCCACTTCATCCAGAACCACATAGGCGGCCTTGCCGTAGAGGTGCGGCAGATAATCGGCGCCCTCGCGGTCGATGGTGATGCAAAAGGGATGGACGCCCGCCATGCGCGCCTCGAACAGGGCCTGGCGGGTGTCTTCGATGCCGTACTCACCACGGTAGTAATGATCGTAGTCGTCGGGCTTGCCGTCGGAGAGGGTAACCAGCAGCTTGGTGCGCGCCTCCACCTCGCCGAGCAGATGGGTGAAATGGCGGATGGCGGCACCCATGCGGGTGTAGTCGCGCGGCTCGATGCCGGCGATGGCTTCTTTCACCCGATCATCCAGGGGCTGGTCGAAGGTTTTGATGCGATAGACCTCGCAGCGCTTGCGCGCCCAGCCGGAAAAGCCGTAGATGGCGAAACGGTCGCCCAGAATGCGCAACGACTCGGCCAGCAGCACCAGGGCTTCGCGCTCGGCCTGGTTGATCCACCCCTTGGTGGAGCCAGACATATCCACCATGAAAAGCACGGCGATGTTGCGCTCGTCTTTTTGCAGGCGGGTGAAAAGGCGGTCGCTCATCTCCAGGCCGGAGCGGACATCGCCCCAGGCTTCAACGAAAGCATCTATGTCCACCTCCTCGCCGTGAGGCTGGCGGCGAAGTGTCTTTTCCTCTCCCCGCAAAATTTCAAAGGTGCGGTGAAGCGATTTCACCAGCCCGCGATATTTGGCGAGGGTGGCGGCATAAAAGCCGGCGTCGCCGGGCTTCAGCTCGTGCTCGCGCAGCACGCACCAGCGCTTGCGGTAGCCCTGGCGGCCAAAGTCCCACTCGTCGTAGAAAAAAGCACCCTCTTCGTGGTAACTGCCGGACCAGACCTCGTCTGGATCGAGCTGCTGGTCGCGCAGCAGGGAAGGGTCGTACTCGCCCGGCCCAGCCGGTTGCAGGTACTCTTCGGGAATGTCGGTGAGATCGAGCTGGATGGAGGTCATCAGCTCACGTACATGCTCCGGCACCGGCACCACCTGGTCGGCGTGGATCAGCTCCAGTTCCGCCAGGCCGTTTTCCGATTCGCCTTTTTCGCGCAGCTCGAACCGTCGCGGTGGTTCAGCTTCACCAGCCATCTCCTCGGCAATGATCCGCAGCGCGTCACGAAAACGGGCCTCGTCCCGCAGCAGGCGCAGGCGGCGGGCTTCCCAGGCCGCTTCCAGATCCATGCCGGCGACGCGAGCCGGCAGGGGCGGTGGATGGTCGCGCTTCAGCCGGCGGGCCTGTCGCAGACTTTCTTCCGCTCCACCGTCCAACAGCCGGGGCAGTAGCGCCATCAACTCATCGGGCCAATCCGGCTCGCCCAGAGTCTTGGACTGAGCCAGCATCTGCCGGTGCAACCCAGGCAACTCACGGGCGATGAGCCCTTCCAGACGCAGGCTCTCCAACACCTCGAACCAGGGCCGCGTTTTCTCATCCAACCTTTGGGGATCAAGGTTGAGGGTACCGTAGCGGGTCTGGGCCCAAAGACAGGTGACCATCGCCTTGGCGAGCTGAAAGTTCTCTTCGGGGGACTCAAAGCGGGCCACCAGTGGCGGCAGAAAGATGGTTTCGCCGTCCGTCCAGGCGGACGCATCCACTTCCATCCTCAACCGGCGCCCGCTCAACCCCTGGATGAAGGACTGAAGCACCGGCGCTACCTCTTCATAACGGGCCGCATGGGCCCGCAGGCGGCCCGATGCCAGGTAGCCGTCCAGATCGCAGATCACCTCCAGAGCGGGGCGCAGCCCTTCACTGTCGTAGCGGTCCATGGCCTGCAAGCACCATTCGGAGACCATCTCGGCATCCATCCGCCGCATGGCCTGGGCGGCCCGCCGCACGAACTGGTAGGCCACCTGAATGTTGGTGGTGGCCACCCGCCGGGTCCAATCCAATACGAAATTCCGCTCATCCTCCGGCAGCGACACAAGCTGGCCGGCAATCTCGGCGGTCTGCAAAAAGGAGAACTCCACTTCCAGACAATCGTCCAGAAAGCGGTTTATCTCCTCAACCACACTGGATTTGGCGCCGCTCATCAAAAACCAGTGTAGGTTGCGGGCCATGGCGATAAAAACCTGCCATTACTGCGTCAATAGGCCGTGGATGGGTCAAAAGCGCTATCATGTGCATTTCGCGGCACCTCTAACACAGTGAAGATGAAGAAAGAGACGGAAGGCCTTACCCAAACTGAACGGCGCGCCACCCTTGGGCTGGCGGCCATTTACGGCTCGCGCATGTTGGGTCTGTTCCTGATCCTGCCGGTGTTCGCTCTCTATGCCGAACAGCTCCCATCGGCAACGCCGGTGCTCACCGGCATCGCCATCGGCATCTACGGGTTGACCCAGGCGGCCCTGCAGATCCCCTTTGGACTGATGTCTGACCGCATCGGCCGCAAACCTGTGATCGTGGCGGGCCTGATTCTTTTTGCCATCGGCTCGGTGGTGGCGGCCACTGCCGACGACATCTGGATGATTATCGCCGGCCGCGCCATCCAGGGTTCTGGCGCCATCGCAGCGGCGGTGATGGCCCTGCTGGCCGACCTCACCCGGGATGAGTACCGCACCCGCGCCATGGCCACCGTGGGGGTGACCATAGGCTTCTCCTTCAGCGTGGCGCTCATTGTGGGGCCGCTGTTCAACGCCTGGATCGGCGTGCCCGGCCTCTTCTGGATGACCGCATTGCTGGCTCTGGTGGCCATCGTCATCCTGCTGGCGGTGATCCCCACGCCTCGGCGTAGCAGCATCCACGGCGAGGCCGAACCCGTGCCGGGCATGTTTGGCAAGGTGCTGCGCGACCCGCAACTGCTGCGGCTCGACCTGGGCATCTTCTGCCTGCACATGATTCTCACGGCTCTATTCCTGGCGGTGCCGCTGGAGCTGGTGAAGGCGGGGCTGGCGGAAAACCACCACGCCTGGCTCTACCTGCCGGTGATGCTGGGCGGCATGGGGCTGATGGTGCCTTTCGTCATCAAGGCGGAGAAGGGAGGCAAGATGAAAGAGGTGTTCCTGGGCGGCATCGGCCTGCTGGGACTGGCACAGATCGGCCTCTACGCCGCCCAGGGCAGCATCTGGGGCATCGGTGCCGCCCTGCTGGCCTTTTTCACCGCCTTCAATCTGCTGGAAGCCACCCTGCCTTCGTTGGTCTCCAAAATGGCGCCCGGCGCCATCCGCGGAACCGCAATGGGCGTCTATTCCACTTCCCAGTTCACTGGAGCCTTCATGGGCGGCCTCGCCGGCGGCTGGGTGCATCAGAACTATGGCACCGCCATGGTCTTCATCACCAGCGCCATCATCGCCCTCATCTGGCTGCTGGCGGCTCAGGGGATGGTGGTGCCGGTGAAAGCCGGCGGGAGCGGGGCCGGGTGAGGGTGTCATCCAGGATCGCCCCGGGGAAGGGGCTCCTACGAGGAGGTGGATTCCGGTAAAATGCGACCTTTGGACTCAATTACCAGGGAAGGAACCACGAGGAGGAAATCATGGCAGGCAGAGGCGTCAACAAGGTCATACTTATTGGAAACCTGGGGAAAGACCCGGAAACCCGCTATATGCCAAGTGGCGGCGCGGTGACCAACATCACCGTGGCAACATCGGAAACCTGGAAGGACAAAAACACTGGTGAACAGCAGGAGCGCACGGAGTGGCACCGGGTGGTTTTCTTCAACCGCCTGGCGGAAATCGCCGGCCAGTATCTGCGCAAAGGTTCCAAGGTTTACATAGAAGGCAGCCTGCGCACCCGTAAGTGGCAGGGCCAGGACGGCCAGGACCGCTGGACCACCGAAATCATCGCCAATGAGATGCAGATGCTCGACAGCCGGGGCAGCGGCGGCGAAGCCCCCTTCGCCGCCCCCCAGCCCACCGCCGGCTCATCCCAGGCAACTGCCCAGGCACCTGTGGACGACGGTGGCTTCGAGGATGACATTCCGTTCTAAGCAGCAAACCCCCGTTACGCAAAAGCCCCGCTGCACGCGGGGCTTTTTGATTGGAGCGGGTGAAGGGAATCGAACCCTCGTCGTCTGGATGGGAACCAGAAGCTCTACCATTGAGCTACACCCGCGACGCGAGCGGATTATACCGAAATATCAGGCAGCCGGTCCTTCGGCGTACATGGCCTCCACTTCACGGGCGAAACGCTCGAGCACCTTGGCACGCTTGACCTTGAGAGTGGGGGTGATAAGTCCGGCCTCGATGGTCCAGGGTTCCAGGCTGAGATGTACTCGGCGGATTTTGGCGTAGCCGGGAAAGTCCTTGAGAGCGGCCTTGATCCGCTTGAGCACTTCCACATGAGCGGCCTTGTCACACAGGCTCGCCGGATCGTCGGGGTTCAGCTCCAGGGTACCTGCCACCTCACGCCACTGGTCAGGATCAAGCACCACCAACGCGGTGAGATAGGGCCGGCCTTCGCCCACCACCATGACCTGTTCCACCAACGGATCGAGGGCGATGGCCATCTCCATGTCACCCGGCGGAATCTTTTCGCCGTTGGAAAGCACCAGGATATCCTTGATGCGTCCGGTGATGAAGAGGTGCCCATCCTCGCCGATACGCGCCTGATCGCCGGTGTGAAGCCAGCCATCGGGATCTATGGTTTCGGTGGTGGCCTTGTGATTGTTCCAGTATCCAAGCATGACGCCGGGACCACGCACCAGCAGTTCGTCGTTTTCGCCAATGCGCACCTCGGTGCCCCGGATTGGCAGGCCCACGCTCTCGGGAATGTTGTTTTCCAGCGGATTGACGCTGATGACCGGGCTGGTTTCGGTAAGGCCATACCCTTGAACGATGGGAATGCCAAGGCCGATGAACACCTTGGCGATGCCGGGCGAAAGGGGCGCGCCGCCGCTGACGGCGAGCCGCAGGCGTCCACCCAGGCGGGCGACCACATTTCGCGCCACCAGCCGCTCCAGCAAGGGCCAAAACAACAAGCGTGGCGACCATCCGGCCCGTCCCTGCTGATATTCAAAACGCCGCCACCCTGTTTCCACCGCCTGCTGGAACAACCATTTGGCCACGGGCGGCTTTTTTTGCAACTGGCTGCTGATGCGGCCGAAAATCTTTTCGAAAATCCGCGGCACAGCAATGATGCCGGTGGGTTGCATCTTCATAAGGTCATCGCCCAACTGAGCCACGGAGCGAGAAAAGGCCAGGGTGGCGCCGGCCATCATGGAGAGGTAATAGCCTGCCGTGCGCTCCATGGTGTGGGAGAGCGGCAGAAAGGAAAGCAGCTTGTCCTCTTCGTAACAGTCGAGCATGGTCAGGCAGCCATGGGCCACCGACAGCATGTTGCGGTGGCTCAGCATGACGCCCTTGGGCCGCCCGGTGGTGCCTGAGGTATAGACGATGGAGGCCAGTCCGTCG